>JAYVNW010000781.1:0-5637 GCA_043758225.1 Candidatus Kuenenia sp.
CATCGTGCAAGGTGCAATTGCACCGCTGCATCTCCGGTGATTCGTAAATAATCTGCGACACCCAGCTCGCACTCACGCCACTTACTTTCCAGTCAAAAATCGACTTCCCGGATTTTTCAATTTCGTGGACAATTGGAGATGACTGTGGCGGAGATGTTTTTTGAAGCGATGTGTAGCGTACAGCGATTCTCGCGATCATCATATTTTCGCCACGATGGGCGCACTGACAATCGGATTCGCGTTGCTCGGCGACCTGATAATTCTACCAGCGATGATTTCGTGGTTTGGACCCAAAAATAGTTTGCGCATCGAGGTGAATCTTCATGCAGTAGCTTGCAACAGTAACTCTTCCCAACGGCGGGAAACACGTTCTTCGTTCGTCTCACACGATGGAACGAGACTGACGGATACGAAAGCAGTTTGCAGTTGGTTGCAGAGAGAAAGTTGTTTTGTCATAGTCTCGCCGCCTCCGTGGGAGCGATCGTTGGCTTCGTGTTTTGCATGATTGTAAACACGGGGACGATTTTAGTTGCAGTTGCCGTCAGGACGGGTGCACTGTTCGTGCCTGCTACCGATGAAGACGGACTGTTGGACCTGTTTGCGGGTGTGTGATCCATGATGTTCGCCGCTCAATCCATCGCTGAATTCTTCCAGATATTTGGTGGATGGCAGTATGTGATCGCCGCCGTTATCCATGCGGTGCTTTTGGTCCACGTTTTCGCCGTTTCGCCGTTCGCCTTCATTTGGCTCGAACGTAAAGTCTCTGGGCGAATTCAGGACCGCCTTGGCCCAACACGTGTTGGTGGAATGTTTGGTTGGCTGCAATCATTGGCTGACGGGATTAAGCTTGTTCAAAAAGAAGACCTGTGTCCGCCGGCAGCGGATTCGATGCTGTTCAGGTCGGCTCCGTATATCGTCTGTGTGTCTTCTTTTGCTGCCTTCATGGTATTGCCGTTCAGCGATGGTTGGGTGGCGGTGGCTGCAGACTGTGGTCTGTTTATCATGTTGTCAATCCTATCACTGGAAGTGTTCGGGATTATCATGGCGGGCTACTCAAGCGGTTCGAAATGGTCTCTGTTCGGCGGCATGCGCGAAGCCGCTCAGATGGTCAGCTACGAAATTCCACTGGCGATCTGTGCATTGGTGCCTGTGATCGCTGCCGGATCGTTGAATCTTGGCGAAATCGGAGGAATGCAGCGTGGCTGGTTTACAAACTGGTTCATGTTTCACGATCCGTTCACATTCATCGCGTTTTTTGTGTATTTCGTGGTGGCAACGGCGAGTTGCAAGCGTGCTCCATTCGACCTGGCGGAAGCAGAGAGCGAGCTCGTGGGTGGATTTCACACGGAATACAGCGGCATGCGATGGTCATTTTTCTTCATGGGTGAATATGCCAGCATGTTTGCAGTTTGCGGGATCGCATCGATTCTGTTTTTGGGTGGTTGGAACACCGGATTGGCTCCAATCGATAATGCTCTGTACGCAGCTCGCAGTGCAAGTGTTGACGGTGGTGGTTCGGCCGCGGTTGGATATCTCGCCAACGTCATTGGTGCCGGCATTTTTGCGGCCAAGGCCAGCTTTGGAGTCTTTGTACAGGTTTGGCTGCGATGGACTTTGCCTCGCTTGAGAATCGATCAGGTTATTACAACCTGTCTGAAATATCTGGTTCCCATAAGTTGCTTCTTGTTCCTGGGTGCTACGCTGTGGCCAATCGTGCTGGTCTCCGGTATGGGCCGATCAACGTGGACAAAACCAGTCGGCGACAGAGCGGCCTTGGGTTTGCAGGAAACTCGCCAAGGCAACGTTGGTGTACCATTGACTGTTGAACCGCGAGTTGATGTTGGGCTGATTGTTCCGAAATCGAAAGAAATTGAATCGGAAGGAATTGTGCAGTGAACGGCGAATCCTTCCTCTTTACGGTATTTGCTCTGGCGACTTGCCTGAGTGCAGTGGCTGTGGTGTTTAGTCAAACCGTTGTGCGGATGGCATTCTGGTTGATTATTTCACTGGGCAGTACTTCTGCTTTGTTCTTCCTTGCCAACGCAGATTTTGTAGGTGCAGCACAGCTGCTGGTCTACGTTGGTGGCACATTGGTGTTGCTGGTGTTTGGCGTGATGCTGACTGCTAGTGGGCCCTACTTGAAGATCACGACGTCGCCGGGTGAAATCGTGATGGGTAGTTGTGTAGGTTTGCTATTTCTATTTGTTGTCTTCGCGTCGCTGAACGGTGTGAAGTGGCGTGAGCCATCACCAGAAACAATCACGGCCGCCAGTCAAGTTGTGTCAACCGGCAATACTTTGCGTCCTTTGGGCTTGAGTTTCCTTGGAAGTCGCCCGGATAAAGATTCAACGACTGACGGTGACACTCTTTCTCCCGGTTATCTTTTGCCATTTGAAATTGTCTCTGTGCATTTGCTGGTCGTTTTAATAGGTGCTGCGTATCTGGCTCGAGCAAAACGACGGGCTGTGAGTTAATTCGATTTGAGATTTCGGATTCATAAAAAATCGAGATTTAGAAGTATCTGAGGGTGAGCTTCCATGACAGCTGATCTGAATTCCTATCTTTTCGTTGGTGCTGTGCTGTTTGTCTGCGGCGTTGTCTGCATGGCAACAAAACGCAACGGCATTGGCGTTTTGATGGGTGTTGAATTGGTTCTGAACGGGGCCAATGTGAACTTCGTGGCGTTTTCACGCTTCACAGATTTGGGTCTGGACGGTCAGGTTTTTTCGTTGTTTGTGATTGTGCTGGCAGCCGCAGAGGCAGCGGTGGCATTGGCGATCGCTCTGAACTTCTACAACAACTATCTTACGATTGATGTGGATCGAGCGAACAAGCTGAAAGGCTGATTATTGCAGGATGGCCGTCTCAGGCCATCTGGATTGGTCATGACGGCTTTTGAACGCCGTCCTAATGTAAATGATTTAAGCACGCTGGTTTTCTGGAATACCCATGGTTGGCGAAATTTTAAGAAACCTGTTGATGATCGCATGGCTGCTTCCGCTTGCCGGATTTGCAGTTGAGATCTTCGGTGGCTTCTGGGGATCACGAAAGAGCCGCGTCGCCGCGTGGATGTCGGTCGGTTGTATTGGAGTCGGTTTTCTCTGCAGCGTGAGCGCGCTGCTGATTTGGGCGAATTCAAATCACTTCTGGAAGACTGATAACCCTTCGGCTCATCATGCAGGCGCGGAACATCACGCGGCAGGTCACGATGAGAGCGATCACGCTGAACCGGCACATGTGGCACCTGAGCATGATGCGACTCACCATGCTGCTGACTCTGCACACGGGGCTACGGAAGTTGCGGTCTCACACGAGCCTGACCTGGTTCGTGGTCAAACGATCTATTCTGGAACACTCTACTATCTGGCACGCTTCGGCAAGTTAGATATTTCGCTTGATTATTACATCGACAGCCTGACGCTGGTGATGTTTACGATGGTGACATTCATTGCAACCTGCATTCATTTGTTTGCAATGGGATATATGTCAGAAGAGCTGACTGAAGAGTATGTTGACCATCACGCCCATTTGTCAAACGGCCACCATGTGCATCGTCCCGGTCGCTTTTACCGATTCTTTGCATTCCTGTCGCTGTTTTGCTTTTCGATGCTCGGTTTGGTTCTGGCTGGCAACATATTTCAGGTGTTCATCTTCTGGGAACTCGTCGGTATCTGCAGCTTCCTGCTGATTGGCTTCTATACAGAACGCAAGTCGGCAAGTAACGCAGCGAATAAAGCGTTCATCATGAACCGCGTCGGTGACTTCGGGTTCCTGATTGGTTTGATGGTGCTCTGGACATTCTTCGGTACCTTCCGTTTTGGCGACACCGTCAACGAAAAGGGCGAAGTCGTTCAAGCGGGCTTGTTTCAGATGCTGCCTCGCGACGAGACCGGCAATGTCCTGCGAGATGCAGAATCAGGTGATGTTCAGATCGGTGCCGTGGCGGCGACTGGTGCCGGTCCAGAGACTGGGGAACCTGCTGGTCGTAAGACGATTCCCTATGCATTACTCGTCGTGGCAGGGCTGGGAGTCTTTGCGGGGTGCGTCGGCAAGAGTGCTCAGTTTCCATTGCAAACATGGCTGCCGGACGCGATGGAAGGTCCGACGCCGGTGAGTGCATTGGTGCATTCGGCAACGATGGTCGCCGCTGGTGTCTATTTGGTTGGTCGTTTCTATCCGATGTTCGTGCAGGAAGTGCTCCTGACGATTGCGTATGTCGGCTGTATTACTTTATTCATGGCAGCAACCATCGCAATTGTTGCAACCGACATCAAAAAGGTTCTGGCATACTCCACGATTAGCCAGCTCGGATACATGATGCTTGGTTTGGGCGTATTCGGCTGGGGAGCCGGTCTGTTTCATCTGATCACTCATGCGTTCTTCAAGTCCCTGATGTTCCTGTGTTCTGGTAGTGTGATCTACGGCTGCCACCACGAACAGGAAATGCCAAAAATGGGCGGGCTCTGGAGAAAGATGCCCATTACAGCGTTCACAATGCTGGTCGGTGTCATCGCGATCAGCGGATTGGCGATTCCAGGGTTGGTGAATGTTTCATCTGTGTTCGCATTCTCGGGGTTCTTTTCGAAGGACGCTGTAGTGGCAACCTCACTGGCATTTGTGAAGGCGAACCCACAACACTTTCTGCTGTTTATCATGCCGCTGGTGACTGCAGGTATTACAGCATTCTATATGTTTCGCCTGTGGTTCTACACCTTTGCCGGTAAACCGCGCGATCAGCATATTTATGATCACTGCCACGAGTCGCCATGGATTATGACGGGACCACTGCTGGCGTTATCTGTATTTGCTGCGTTCTGTGCGTTTGGTGGCGAAAATGGTCCGCTGTACAAGCTTATCACTGGCGATCAGCCGGCTCACGTGGCTCATGGAGTTGCTTCAGTGGCAGGTTCAGGACAGATCTCACTGCCAGGACACCAGTCCGTTCTTGCTGTTCATGGCACGGCAGGTACCTTTGCGTTGATCGCTGCCGCATCTGGCACGCTCTTCGCCTGGCTGTTGTATGGCACAACGATGGTGAATGTAGCTGAGATCAAACGACAGCTTTCTGGTCTGCATGGTTTCCTCGCCAACAAGTGGCATTTTGATGAACTGTATGACGCACTGTTTGTGAATCCTTCGCACCTCGTAGGAAAACTATGTACGTGGATTGATAAGTCGGTCTTCGACGGCATCATTCATGCCTCTGCCAAAGTGATGATCTTTATTTCCAAATGGGACAAAGTGTTTGACGAAACCATCGTTGATGGCTTTGTGAATCTGATGGGCACATCCACATTTGCCGTCGGACGTTCGTTGCGAGTCATTCAGACCGGGCGACTGCGGCAGTATGTGATGTTTATTGTTGTGGGTGTTGTGGCTCTGTTTGCAATTTTGTTCACGACCTTTCCGGGTTAGACGATGAATCCTGACTTTTTATTGACAGCAATTATTTTCGCCCCCACTGTCGGCGCGCTGATTCTGGCCTTGCTGTTTGACAGTAAGAACGCCGAAGCAATGCGATTGTTCGCCTTTGCGACGACCGCAGTGACGTTCGGTTTGACGCTGGTATTGTGGTTCGGCGAATTCGAGTCCGACGCTCCAGGCATGCAGCTTGAAGTTGTCAGGGCCTGGATTCCT
>JAYVNW010000782.1:0-6565 GCA_043758225.1 Candidatus Kuenenia sp.
TGGACGGACCCGAAGTCCGATATCGCCGTTGTGAAGATTGATGTGGATCATTTGACCGCCGCGAAGATCGGAAACAGCGATGCAATCTCAGTCGGCGACTGGGTCCTTGCACTTGGCCAGCCGTTCGGTCTGGAGAGCACGGTCACGGCCGGGATCATCAGTGCCAAACATCGCGGGATCGGCATTACGGAACGCGAAAACTTCCTGCAGACAGATGCCGCGATCAATCCAGGCAACAGTGGTGGACCGCTCGTCAATCTGGATGGTGAAGTCGTGGGGATCAATACGGCCATCTCGTCGCGAAGCGGAGGCAGCGATGGTGTCGGCTTCGCGGTACCAATCAACGTTGCTCATTGGGTTGCCGACCAGCTGGCACACGGCGGCAAAGTGCACAGAGCGTACCTTGGTGTCGGCATTCAGCCAGTCTCGGCCACGCTTGCGGCACAGTTCAATGTGAAACCTCGCGAAGGTGTGGTCGTCACCAACGTGCTGAGGGATACACCGGCCTCGAAAACCGGGTTGGAAGTCGGCGACGTGATCGTGGAGTACGCCGGCCGGGTAATTTCCAGCCCAAACGAACTGCAGCTGATTGTTGAACAGGGCAAGCTGGGCCACGCGGAATCGCTTACCATCATTCGTGACGGGAAGCGGATGAATCTGAACTTCACGCCGGAAGAACTGCCTAACACCCTTGCTCTGGGAGAAGCATCGCAAAGCCGCAGCCCAGCGACGCAGGAAAAATCAACGCTGGACAATCTCGGTCTGGAAGTCAGTACTCTTGACGCGAGCGTCGCTCAGCAGCTTGGAATCACGGGTCTCGAAGGAGTTGTGATTACGAGCGTTGGTTCTGACAGTTCGGCAGCTCGTGCAGGACTGGCAAGCGGAATGGTGATCACTCAGGTCAACCGTCACCCCGTGAAATCCCTGGACGACTTCAACAACGTCGTGAACGAGTCGGATTTAAAAGACGGACTTCTGCTGCTCGTGCGAAGTCAGGACGGATCTCGATTTTTCGTGGTGAAATAATCGAAACGAGATACAACGGCAGGTCGAAAAACGGCCTGCCGTTTTTGTTCAGAAAGATTTCATGAGCGACGCTGCACACCAATGATGAAGCTGATGTCTGGAGCTTGTGTTGGTCGTCGCAGGGAATAAAAAAAGCCTGCGACTTCCAAAGTCGCAGGCATGGTCTTGTGTTCCACGAGCCTGACGTGGCAATCAAGAGCCGAATCAGACTACTGTCAGATTAACTCGAGACCGCAGGCGAGGTGAGGGTTGAAAACACGTCGCCGTTGGCATCGGGTTTAATCACTAATCATTAATTAAACAGTGACTTCACTCGGCTCGTCAGAACCGAGTTCAGATTACCATCGACGTCTGCAAAGCTGCCGGCGGCAATAGCCACTGTCAACAGGCCAACTCCCTTCGCTGGTGTTACCACCAGCGTATAGACCTTTGAGTTGTTGCTGTTCTTAGTGAATGTGCCCTTCACACCATTCGTTACTGAAATATCGTCGATGGTGAACGAATCCCCGACATCTTCACTGAACGTGAAGGTGTAAGTGATGTCGCCCGTTGCTGCAGTCACTGTGCCTGGCTTGTTGTCGGTGATGACCACTGTCGGTATCTTAGTGCTGAGCGTGTGCTGGAATGATGCGGCGACACTGCCGTTACCTGCTGCATCGAATGCCGCATTGGCGGCGATGCTCACCTTCAGGATGCCATCCATGTTTGGATTCGGGAACACGAGCAACTCATAGATCGTGCCATCGGAGTTCGGAAACGCTGAGAACTCTCTCCTCGAGCCGTTTGTGATCACAATGTCGTCACTGGTGAACCCTGTCACGGTCTCATCAAATTCGAATCTAAAAGTGACTGGGCCCGTTGCGACGGTGACCTTGTTGTCTTGGGAGCCTGCACTTGAGGTAATCGTTGGCGTCGGTGCTTTTCTGTCGACGGCCTGCTCCTCGGCTGACACACCAATGTTGCCATTAGTTGCGGCATCGAGGGCCACATCATCTGCGACGCTGACCGTAAACACTTCTATTGAACCAGCGGGTGGCGTGATGATCATGGAATACAATTGACCGCTACCCGTCAATGCACCCTTTGTGAATCCCGATGGGAGTGATTCGTTGTTAATCGTGACTTCTTCCTTCATAAACCCTGTCACATTCTCACTGAACTTGAAGGTGAACGTCACAGGACCATTGGTGATGCCCGGCTTATTGTCGGTGATTGTTAAGACAGGCTTTGCAGTGTCCACCAACTGCGTTGCCGCTGCTGCCGCCGTGTTGAGATTCCCAACCGCATCGATTGCGACGCCTGCTGGAACGCTGACGTTGATTGGTGTCGTGGAATTGGCATTTGGAGTGACGATGAGTGTGTAGTTATTGGTTTGTGGCACTGGTTCCAAATCGCCCTTCGTACCGCCGCTCACCACAACATCACCGACTTCAAATCCCGTAACGGACTCGCTGAACACAAACGTGTAGATCACAGGGCCGTTCGTTGTGCCCGTTTTATCATCACTGATCGTCACGGTCGGCTTCTTCGTATCCACGCCTTGCGTCACTGTATTTCCCGCTTTATTCAGGTTGCCGGCGAGATCATTGGCCACGCCAGCAGCAACGGCGACAGTGATCGGAGCGGTCGATTCGGTGAATGGAGTCACCACCAATGTGTAGCTCGCTCCCGATCCCGTGAAGGTTCCCTTCGTACCGCCTGTTACGACGATATCGCTACTGGTAAAGCCTGTTACTGGTTCAATGAAATTGAAAGTAAACGTGTCCTGGCCATTGGTGGTAGCCGCTGAAACACTGTCGGTAATCATCAGGGTCGGTGCAACGGTATCGACGGTCTGAGTTACAGACGCGGCCGTTGTTAGGTTACCTGCCAGGTCATTGGCCTTTCCGCTTGCGACAGTCACCATGATTGGTGTAGTGGAATCTGCCGGCGGAGTAACGACCATCGAATACGACCTGCCACCACCGATCAGTGCTCCTTTGCTGCCTCCTCCGGTCACATCCACGTCCCCAAAAATAAATCCCGTCACATTTTCGCTGAACGTGAAGGTAAACGTGACAGGACCATTGGTAACACCCGGCTTGTTGTCGGTGATAACCAACGTCGGCACGACTGTGTCCACGGCCTGAGTTACTGTAACAGTGGCATCGTTATTGTTCCCAGCCACGTCCTTCAGTCGATTCTCGGCAATTCGAACAGTGATCGGAGTTGTGGAGTTCGCAGTGGGTGTGACGATCAGAGTGTACTTACCTGCGTTATTGGGAGTTGGCGTAAAAGTACCCTTCGTGCCACCGGTCACTGTCACATCGGATGCGTCAAATCCAGTAACATTCTCGCTGAACTGGAAGGTGAAAGTTAAAGCAGGGTTCGTGTTTGTGATCGGGTTCGCGTTGGCAATTCCCGGTACGTTATCCTTGATCTCGACAGTCGGCTTTTTGGTATCGACTGCCTGTGTAAACAAATTGGCCAAAGCCATGTTACCATTGCCAGCGACATCGAAGGCCACACCAGCAGGAACGTTGACTGTGATCGGCGTCTCGGAGTTGTTGGTTGGTGTGACGACCAAAGTGTAAATCTTGCCGCTGCCCGCGAATGAGGTCTTTGCACCTCCCGTGACAATCACGCCGCCGCTCGTAAATCCGGACACTTTTTCACTGAATGTGAATGTGAACGTCACTGGTCCGTTGGTAGCACCAGGCTTGTTGCTTGTAACTGGCATAATAAATGGGGCAGTGGTCTGAAATGCCTGCGTGGCAGACTTTTCGACATTGTCATTTCCAGCGAGATCCTGTGCGGCTGCCGCAGGTACCGTCACTGTCAGCGTTCCCACCTGATCGGCGCCTGGGATAACCACCAGCGTGTAAAAGGTATCGTTGATCTTGGTGAACGTGCCCTTGCTAGCGTCTATGCCGGAAAGTGCGACGTCATCAACAATAAACGAATCCCCCACGTTTTCGCTGAACTTAAACGTGAATGTCACAGGGCCGTTGGCGGTGCCAGACTTGTTGTCGGTGATCGTAACTGTCGGCGCTATGGTGTCTACGGCTTTTGTCACCTGAGCCGCCGCCGTATTCTTGTTGCCGTTAGGATCATCTGCAACATTGGCCGCGATGTTAACCGTGATCGGCGTCAGAGTGTTGGGGTCCGGGATGACTGTGAGCGTATATAAAGAAGGACCTCCAGTAACGGATGCTATGGTTCCACCCGAGACAAAGACGTCTGAATCATCAAAGTCAGTCACATCCTCCGTAAACGTAATCGTAAAATTGACACCATTCAGGATGTCGTTGGCATTTGCGACGACTCCCGGCGTGTCGTCAGTGATGGTCACGCCCGGTCGAATTGTGTCGACTTCCTGTGTGGCTTCGACTGCAGCAACGTTGCCGTTACCGGCGACGTCGAAGGCAACGTCGGCACTCAAATTGACAGTAATTGATAAGCTTGAATTTGCCGTAGGCGTGACGACCAGTGTGTATTCAGCTCCATCGACATCGGATTGCTGGAAATTCCCCGGGGAGCCCCCAATGACCTGGATTTCGCTCGGGAAGAAACCCGTCACAGGCTCAGAAAACAAGAACGTAAATGTGACCGGACCGTTCGCAACAGCGGGACCTGCGGGGTCTGTTGTGATCATGACCGTTGGAGCATCCACGTCCACTGCCACCGTGGCACTGTTAGCAGCACTTTTATTTCCCGCTGCGTCCTGAGCCGCCATGTCGATAACATCGACAGTGATTTCAGTGACACTCGCCGAAGGCGTTACTTCCAGAGTGTACACTCGATCGCTGATTGCCTGAAGTGCGACTGCCGTACCGCCGGTGAGAGTGATATCATCGAACTCAAAATCCGTCACCGGCTCATTAAATGTAAATGTAAAGGTTACGTCGCCATTGGCGATACCGATCACGTTACTTGTGATCTCTACGGTCGGGGCGAACTCATCCAAGGTCAGCTTCAACTCATCCTGACCGCTATTCGCAGAGATAAACGTGATCCCGGGGTTCAGGCCATCAGAAAAACCAATGATGGGATGCGTCAACGGGATAGACCATGCGCCTGCACTATTCGCTGAGCTTGCATCAGTACGCGAAACGCCGTTTGCGTCTTTGTAGGTCAACGTGACCGTTTCGAGTGCGGCCGCTGTTCCGGAGAGTGTCGGCAGCGCTGTGCTGGTCACTGCTGTGTCCGTGCTCAGTGAATCGTAGTAAGTGCCGACGTTAATGCCGGTAATGTCCGCAGTCAAAAGCAGTTTTGGCTCGAGCGATTCGTACGCTGCCGCAAACTGCGTCCGCAAGCCACCTGTGGATGTCTGGCTGCGACGACGTCGAGCGGGCTTACTGTTCGTGATTGTTTTTACGACCGTCGTCATACGCCCCAGCAACTTCAACCACCACATCCTGAAATTTGTTCCGGAACGGAGGAACGCTCGTTCATAGCGAGCCTGTCGCTTTTGAATCCGCTGCTGCTCGCAGCTGACACGCGTCGTTCGCTGAACAGATCCGGATTGATACTTTTCTGAGTTCGCCATGTTTGTGCTCATCTCTTAGGCCCCTTAAAAAATAGGCAAAACCGTGCCACCCTAGGTGGATGACGAAGTAATACACGAGTGCCTGGCGGGAGCGTATGCATGCCCCTGGGGAATTTCAACCGATACAGACCGGGAAATCCTTAAAGCCCCTAGAATCGCCAAAACCCCAGTTATCCAAATGCCAGTCTTAATCGGAACTATGTGAATGTGTGGCTTACGCGAAGATTGCAGCCCACTCGGGAGATGCACTTGGCATCTTGGGCACGTTCACCGGCGACCTGTGCAGGCGGCTTTCGCATGGGCTGGCACATTTGCGGTGGGAGTGGTGTCACGGCCCTCGCCGATACCGGGCCAAATATGGCTGCGTCGCCAAATCCCAACAAAAAAGCCTCATTCGCAGGGGATGCGAACAAGCCTTTGAAGGGGTGACTAACCGGGCTTGAACCGGCGACCTCTAGAACCACAATCTAGCGCTCTAACCAACTGAGCTATAGCCACCATGGACTCGGGGAATCGTAGCCAGCATTCTGCAGGCAATCAAGTTTCTGCCCTTGGAATGAGACAGCTTTCGGCGAGTCGGGGTTCACGACTGCAACAAAACGGCCTACGCACGTGCTTCTGGTTCATTTGCCGCAATTTGAAATGTTCCCTGGGACGGGAATTGTTGCCTGGTTCGGGTGTTTGAAGGTCTGCCCCGGACTAATACTAGACGGCAATCGTCATATTCGGAAGAATCCAGGCCGCCATTTCCTGGTCTGAATCGTTCGAAAGTTGAGTCTGTATGTCTGTCATCGTCGCCAAAGACCTTTGCCGCACTTATGGATCGAGGCGCGGGATCAGCGATGTGAATCTGACTATTAACCCCGGCGAGATTTTTGGATTCCTTGGCCCGAACGGCGCTGGCAAATCGACGGCAATTCGAATTCTTATGGGACTGCTGCGAGCGAGTTCGGGTTCCGCCAGAATCTTCGGGCAGGATGTCTGGAGCGGCGGGCCGACAATTCGGCGGGA
>JAYVNW010000783.1:0-3006 GCA_043758225.1 Candidatus Kuenenia sp.
AGTGCAGGTATTGCATCGAGCTGGAAAGCTGGGATTGGGCACAGCAATCCTGGCAGGATTTCGTTATGCAATGAGCAATGGCTTCGAGTTTGTCGTGAATCTGGATGCAGACTTCAGTCATCCGCCAAAGTATATCCCGCAGCTGATGGAACGTATGTCACAGTGTGATGTGGCCATTGCATCTCGATACGTTGCAGGAGGCGGTGTCGCAGGCTGGACTCCCTGGCGCAAGCTGATGAGTCAATCGATCAATCTCTGGGCGAAGCTGTGCATGGGCCTGCCGACAGAGGACAACAGTGGCAGTTTTCGATGTTATCGAGTCCGCAAGCTTGCCGAGATTGATTGGGATCTGACGATGGCCAAAGGCTATGCCTTTCAGGAAGAAGTCCTCTATCGCTGCCAGAGGATAGGATGTCAGATGTCGGAAGTTGCGTTCATCTTCGAAGATCGCCGCTTCGGCACTACAAAAATCAATGTGGGTGAATGTCTCACTGCAGCGTGGGTAATTTTCGCACTCGGCGTCCAGCGATTGTTCGGGTGCCGAGTAAAGAATGTGAGTTAAACCCTATGCGCGAACTCCATACGTTTCCTGATGAACGACATGCCAATTTGTTGGCGGATGTTTTAACTTCCCGGTCAATGCCTGCGGAGGTCACTCCGGAAGACAATGCGTGGGTTGTCTGGATATTGAACGACGATCATCGCGAGGCCGCGCGTGAAGTTCTGGCCGAGTTTAAGATCAATCCGGATGCTCCGGAGTTTGCCGCTGCCATCAAGGCGCTCAGGCAACAAAAGGCCGAGTCGTTTGCGACAGACGCCAAAGCGAGAAAGTTGCAGGTCCGTATTCAGGAGCGGTGGACAGGAGGTTGGTTGAAAACCTGTCCCGCGACAATGATCCTGATCGGCATTTCCGTGGCTGTTGTGATCCTCTGCACGGATTGGCAGGCCACTGGTCAAGGAAAAAGCATGATTCTGCCTACCTGCAATAATGAAAAATCCACGCTGCTCAATGCCTTGTTCATGGAGGCACCTGGACTGCTGATAGAGACTCCGTTTGGAGACATCCCGCTGCGTGGGAAACCGTCATTGATGGCGATTTTAAAGAGTGGTGAGGTCTGGAGATTTGTGACGCCGATCTTCCTGCATTTCAGCGTGCTGCATATTTTCTTCAACATGATGTGGCTGAGGAATCTGGGGCGTAGCATTGAATTTGCACGAGGCACATGGCGATTTGTGGCCATCATTATAATGCTGGCTGTTGCATCCAACATCGGTCAATACTGGTGGGTCATGACCTATTTCCCAAAGCAATCGCCCGGTAACTTTGGTGGGATGTCGGGAGTTGATTTTGGCCTGATTGGTTACCTGTGGATGAAAGGTCGGACTCAGCCACAACAGGGGCTGGGCATTCCACGCGATCAGCTGGTTTTGGCGATTCTCTGGATGCTGCTCTGCATCGGCGGAGCATTCGGCCCGATCGCAAATGCGGCGCATGTGTTCGGCTTCGGCACAGGAATGCTGTTGGGAACACGTCAAAGCGTCTGGAGCAAATTGCGACCGATGTTGATCAAGGACGCGACTAACGATCTCGACACATGATCGCAGTCTTTAAATGTGGCACCAAGGAGGCTTTAGTGATTTGCGGTTTTGCCGATTTGCCTGGACCTGCCCGCCCACGACAAAGGCGAACAGATGTCCGTGTTCCGGCCTGACAGGTCCTCGCATGTCAGCCCAGGGCAACGCCGGCATAGCCGGAAACGCCCTGGGTTAGCAATTCAACAAACACCAAACGCCCTGAAAGGGCAAAGCATCCGAATCAGAATCTGCGTTACCCTTTCAGGGCAATGACGGGTTATGTTTACGTGACTTGGGGCGGCGCTCATTCGCATTCGCGGATTCACTTGCACCAGGCTAACAGGCTAACGGTTACCTTGCCTTGGGGGATGCTAATGTCCCCAGTAGCCATCAACTGCAGCTCTAATCGTTTCGCCTTCAAATTGCAGGTTCGGTTCGGGAAGCAAATCAAGCTGCAGTGTACGGAACTGACGAACGGCTTCTCGTTGAGCGGCCGTCAGGAGTGAATAGCGCTCGTCCAGTCCGCGAGTGTTGAGGTGAAAGCGAATGTCTTGTGTGAGTTGACCACGAAGGTCAGCGATCAGATAGGCTGGCAAATGGAATCTCATGCCTTTTGCATCGAAGTAGCAGAGGCTTGCTGCGGCACCATTCAAGACGCCAGATTGAATTCTGGTCCAGTCGTCAAGTGAAGAATCTGGCAATACGAATATGCAATCGAGCCCGCAAAGACGGGCACCAAAAAAAAGACAGCCAGATACCAAGTGCCCAGAACGATGAACGCGAATTGCCCGAAACTACCGATGATTGCCTGCATAAAATGCAGGCAGAGCCAAAGGCCAAATACACATGCGATGAATCCGCACAAGTGTGCTGTGGCTGGAACCCATAGCCGTGTCTGGGATGTATATCGGGCCGCAAAAACTGGTGCGATTACGAATGAATTCAGTATTGCGATTGGGATGGCAAGTGCAAAGATCAGGAACGCGAAAATCGGAAGTCCCGCAGTATTGATCTCACCATCTGAGAGTAACAGTATACAGCCAATGAATGAAAAGGGGGCGAGGCCAATTGTAAGCAGCAGGCACGACCACTTTGAATGGGATGAAGATGAGGAGTGAATCTCGTTCAAAGTAGTCAAATCAGCTGCATCTTCTGGTTTTGTCATGTCCGCGTATGCGATGCGGCTTCGATTTTCAGTCGCGGCTTCTGAATAGAGGTCCGCTCGTCAATAGCACGATTGCCCCGCGTGAACTTTCCCGTCATCCTCGATGAATACGTATATGCATCCCGTGTCGCCAATTGAAAGAAGGGCTGGATCGTGTGGAGGGGGCCATTCTGATTCAAGGCATATCGGCTTGGGGCGGTTTACCCAAGGGTATGGCTTAAACAGATCAGGAGCCATTGAAGATACAGTGCATAGTGGCGACCCTG
>JAYVNW010000784.1:0-6643 GCA_043758225.1 Candidatus Kuenenia sp.
CGTCTGGGAACGACAACGGTGTTCGCCAACATGTCGCCCCAGCGTTGATTTTTTTCCGAACGCCAGATAATAAAAGCTGCAGGGATACAACCCAAGACAAACGGGTTCAATTCGATCAATCGTGTGGCGGTGCGGAAGAATGCCGCCTTCGCACCACAACTGGAACCATCGAGCTGTCGCACGGTCAATCCAACGAATATCTTTCCGGGCGTTGCATTGAACAGCCATTCAAAGAAAAAGAAGTACGACAGGAAGACGAATGGGAGAAGAGTTAAGCCAAGCGGCCCGACCAGGTCTTTGGAAATCAAGACTCTGAACTGGTCGCCAACGACACCACCTGTTGCGAGTGCGGCAAACATTGCCAATGTATTGTCAATGACTGCTGCACCATAACGCGGAGGACGACTTGTACCTGTTAACGGCAGCTTCATTACCAAAATTCCAACTCGCAAAACATCGACCTGCTGGTCGAACAGCTGAAACAGCCGACGTCGAAATTCAAAGCTTTTCGTAGCCAATATCGAACAACTGCTCACAGTCTTTGAATTTTCCCGATAGCAGGCCCTTTTTGAACCACTTCACGCGTTGAGCGGATGTGCCGTGAGTATACCGCTCGGGGACAACATGTCCGATCGCTTCGCGTTGCAGAGTGTCATCGCCGATTTGATTGGCCGCATTGATGCCTTCTTCCATGTCGCCGTCTTCCAGAATACCGTACTCTTTGTGAGCATGGTGAGCCCATACGCCGGCAAGGAAGTCGGCCTGCAGTTCCAGACGCACTGACATTTGATTTGACAGCCGTTCGTCCCGTTGAGCGCGAGCCTGATTAGCGATATCGCTGTAACCAGTCAGATTCTGCACATGATGTGCGACTTCGTGAGCGAGTACATAGGCTTGCGCGAAATCTCCCATCGCGTGATGGCGTGTTGCCAATTCGTCGAAGAAAGCAGGATCTATGTACACCTGTTCGTCTGCGGGACAATAAAACGGTCCCATCGCAGCACTGGCGTTGCCGCAGCCTGAAGCGACGCTGTCTGTAAAAATTACGACCTTGGGTGGCGTGTAGGATGCTCCCTGAACTTGCTCCTTAAAAAGCTTCGTCCAGATTGTTTCAGTGTCGCGCAGGATCACGGCTATGAATTCTTTGTTCTTGTCTTCAATCCCCGGACCCGGAGTTGCAGGCGCTGTCGCCGTGCGACTTTGCAGACCCTTGGCGACCGTTACTGCCAATCGCTGCTGATCTTCTGAAGCACCGAAGATCTTCATGGCAATCATCAGGACGACCAGCAATAAACCGCCGCCGCCAGCAGCCACAGCCGGGCCTTTCATGCCACGACGATCCTCCACGTTTGAACTCTGCTCACGACCTTCCCACTTCATGACAACAACTCCTGATGTAACTCTGAGCCGAATACACTGCCACCAATGCGGCAGTGACTGTTGCTAAATTTGCAAATCCAACTACGGCATTGTAACTCGTCCGCGTCGAGATTCTATATTAAGAATCCAGAACCTCGATCATCCGATTTATAACTTTGGCGTGGCGAAAACCGGCTGGTCGCCCATTTCCGTGAAGCTTGTGTCGCCCACAAATAGACATCCGGCATTGGGATGTGCCGCCTGCTGCTCGGGTGGCATATGTTCGACGGCCGTGGTGAGTGCCAAACGAACGCGGCCGTTGTACTTGATCAACTGTGGACAGGTCACTCGCGGCGATCCGGGGCACGTCCAGACGGTTTCCAGCTTGCCACTGCTGAGATTGTATTGGCGAGCGGCACCGGCTTTTGGATCGCCGGGGTCATAAAGTGCCACAATGAGGCTTTGACGGTCCGGTGTCAGGATCATGCCGTCCGGGAATATTTCTTCAGACGTCATATCGACCACGACTTCGATGTTACTCACCGTTCCGGCTTCGATATCCAAACGGCAGCGAATGATCTGTTTTGACGGTGAATCAATGTCATACATGGTCAGTCGGCCGTCGGCATTTCTGACAATTGCTTTTCCATTGGAACAGATTTGATCGTTGCGTAACAGAATCAACGCGCTGTCGCTGCGTCGCCAGAGATACAACCCCGCTTTTTTCGTTTTGAACTCCAATTCCTTGCATCCGAAAATCAAGTTGCCATCGTAGGTAACAGCATCATTGATGATCGTGTTCGAGACATCAGAATCGATGTCAGTAACAAATGGTTTCCACGTTGAGGTTCGCGTGTCGAACAATCCGACGCTTCTTTCGAATCCCGTCACAAAAACTCCCGTCTGGTCCGTTGGGAATGCAAATCCCGGCCGGCCCGGCAAGGCGAACGATTCGTTGTGTCCGGTTGTCAAATCCAGAATGTTGATTGAACCAGCCGTTGAATCCGCGCCATGCTGAATTCCGACCCAACTCATTCGTCCGTCGGGAAGTTGATACGGCCCTTCCGGAAGGAACCGCAGAGCAGAGGATTCGGGACGGTACAGGATTTCGGTTTCGATCGTTTGCATCATTGTTTCCGTTTAACATCAAAGTTCGCGTGACTTCAACACGTGACTTAAACACCTGACATTCTCGTTCGCTTGATATGATCCAGCAATACCGCCAGCAGCAGGACAGCCCCCAGCACAATTTCCTGACTGTCTGAATTGATTCCCATCAAATTCATGCCGTTTCGAATCACCGCGATGATAAATGCACCAATGAGTGTACCGAACATGCGCCCTTCGCCGCCCATCAATGACGTACCGCCGACAACAACAGCCGAGATGACTTCCAACTCATACATTGTGCCGTACTTCGGATCACCTGCGTTGAGTCTCGACGAGACCAGGATGCCGCCCAAACCTGCCAGTGCACCGCAGATGACATAGACGATCATCGTCGTCTTCCTGACAGAAATCCCGGACAGCCGTGCCGCCTGTACATTGCCGCCGATTGCGTACAAATGCCGTCCGAAAACTGTTCGACTCATGACAAAATGTGTGAGAAGATAAAGAACCACCATCAGAAGAATGGCGTTCGGCATGTTGAATGAACTTCCATTGCCCAGCCATCGAAACGAAGGTGGGACTGTATTGATGGATTGAAACTCCGACAGCCGCTTCGCGCAACCCCGCGCGATCAGCATCATCGCCAGCGTGACAATAAAAGGTGGCAACTGAAATGCTGTGACCATAATGCCGTTGAAGGCACCAGCGGTGGCGGCGGCAAGCACTCCGATGAGGAACGCCATAGACACGGTTGTAGTCGATGCAGATAATCCGCCATGATCGCGAATTATGATGGTCGCGATTACAGACGAAAGTGCGACCAGCGAACCCACGCTTAGATCAATACCACCGGTAATAATGACCATCGTCATCCCAACCGCGATCACTGCGTAAATAGCCGTTTGATTCGCCACTCCGATCAGATTGCTGGGTTTCAGAAAGATGGGCCAGCTTCCGGTACTCGGCGATACGCGACGATCAATCGTCAGTTCGGGAAACTTGTCCAGCACTGACCATGCTGCAGAAGTTCCAGTCAAGGCAATCGCGTCAATGGAAACGCCATCATCAACGGCTTTCTGCAACGCCTGTCGAGCGTCAATCGGTGATCCTGTAATCGACGCAACAACCGTCGCGCCGGCAGATTCGAGTCGCGAACCGGCGGCCTCCGCGAACGCGCGATCGTCATCTGATCTCGGGACAGCAATTATGACTTTTGCTGAGTTTCCGAATTGTGTCACGATCTGATCAGCAATCGCTTCACCGACGCTGCTGCCTGTCGAGCGTTGAGGCTGAATGGTCAGGAGGCTGAATCCGATCATCAGAGCCAGCAGAACCACTACCATTCCGTAGTGCGCAATAAACTGCCGCAGCAGATTGTCTGAACTGAATTTTGCGGGCGATACCATGAGACGACGATCTTCGGAGTGGACTGCGATTTCGCGGAAGTGTACTTCGCATTAGCGCCGAACATCAAGGTTGCTCGATTTCTATCGTCCTGAAATCCCCCGTCTGTTATTGAATAGAGTGCTTCAGCCGCAGCTTATTCCCAACATGACGGAACTTAATCCACTGCCGATGCCTAGTAGTGCCAAACGATCTCCCGCAGCTGCCGGAGTACGCTCCAGTCCCATCGAAAGAGCCATCGGCAACGCTGCAGCACCAGTATTCCCAAGAAGTTCAACTGTCGGGTAGTCCAGCGCCGGGTTGAGTTGCAGACGTTCCATTAACAGCGTGCGATGTTGTCTGCCGACCTGATGCGTGAAGACTCGTGTTACATCCTCATTGCGCCAGCCGAGAACAGACTTTGCCTGGCCCCATGTCTTTTCTGCGAGCTTGATTCCGGCATGCAGCAATGCCTCGGAATCGGTCTCCATTCGAGGCCGTCCGTCGCCATGCTTTACTGATTCAACTCCCCCGGCGCACAATCGATGGCCAGAGGAATCTGACAAAAATGAACCGCCAAGCAGGCGATGTCCAGTTTTGCTGAGTCTGCGATCACACAACACGATGGCGGCCGAGCCTGAACCAATCGTTAACGAAGCAAATGCCGATTTGATGCTTTGACGTGTGAGAGTGGTGTCGCCGAGCAGACTATCTATGGTACCTTCAACCAGATCGCGGCCGCTTTCTGTGCCTACTACGACGCCAGCTCGTATGCGTCCCAGTTCAATCTGGTCAGCGATCAGCAGCATACCGTTCAGTAGTCCCAGACACGCGTTACTCACATCCAGTACCAGCGATGCGGCGGGCAACTGGACTCCATCATGAACACGGGCCGCCGTGGCAGGTTCCATCTGGTCACGGCAAACGGAACCGTGAATCAGGGCGCCGAAATGACGTCGATCGATACCAGATTTTTCCACTGCCGCGCGGGCCGTTTCGATGCTGATCGTGCCTGGCAGCGTGCCGGGATCGAAAAAACGTCGTTCACGGATGCCGGTCATCAATTCCAGCCGACCTGCGGGCAGCGACAATCGCTCATAGACGGTCGCCAGTCGCTGTTCAATTTCGTCAGACGTCACGACATGTGGCGGCAACGTGTGTGCGACAGATTCAATGCAGACGTGGTTGTAACGCATGATGATTTTCACTCGAGAAATTGCAGACGGACGCGACTTATAGTGCATCAGGATTGCACGGCTGCGCAATCTGGAGGGGGATTCCCCGAATTTCCCGGGTGAAGTAATGGTTCCCACGCTGCAAGCAGAAGATTCCAACAGCGCTGCGGCTTTCGCTTAGCGAAGAAACGTCTGCTCGAGTGCTCAGCTCAGTACATCTTTCAGAACAACGCCATGTACATCGGTCAGACGTATATCGCGACCACTGAAGCGGTAGGTGAGCTTTTCGTGATTCACGCCCATCAAGTGCAGCATTGTGGCGTGTAAGTCGTGGATCTCGGCTTTGTTTTCAATTGCCTTGTATCCAAATTCATCCGTGGCACCGTAGATCGTTCCACCTCGAACACCGCCACCCGCCATCCAGATGGAAAACCCGTACTGATTGTGATCGCGGCCGTCGTTGCCCTGTGCGAACGGAGTCCTTCCGAATTCGCCGGACCAGACAACCAAAGTTCGTTCCAGCAGGCCGCGTTGTTTCAGGTCCGCCAGCAAGCCCGCGATTGGCTTATCAACGGTTTTCGCGTTCTTTGTATGGCCCTCTGTAAGGTTCGAATGCTGATCCCAGCGATCACCGTTTCCGCCGGGGCATGTCAGTTCAATAAATCGCACGCCGCGTTCCACGAGTCGCCGCGCCAGCAGGCACTGTTTTCCGAACGTCGCCGTGTTCTCAAACTGTTCATGCATGCCGTACATGTCCTGAGTCTCACGGGTCTCATCTTTCAGATCCATCAGGTCCGGGACAGCGAGTTGCATCTTTGCGGCGAGTTCATAATTTCGAATGGCCGATTCCACTTGATCGTCATGCCCGAATCGTTCAGACGCCTGTTGATCCAGTTGCCGAATCAAGGCCAGTTTTCGCTTTTGAAGTTCATCACTGGGTTCCTGACGATTGATGTCAGCAACCGCCGGACCATTGATGCGGAACACGGAAGCCTGATAACTCGCCGGAAGAAATCCACTGCCAAAATTGTCCAGTCCTCCCGGAGGAATCAGCCCACCGTTCAGGACAACGAAGTGCGGCAGATCCTGACACTCGCTGCCAAGGCCGTAGCCGAACCATGCTCCCATGGATGGTCTGCCCTGCAGCCCGGAACCCGTATGCAGAAAGTAGTTTGCGTTGGTATGTTCCGGAAAACTCGATGTCATCGATCGGATCACGGCCAGTTCATCGACATGCTGAGCGACATGGGGAAAAAGATCGCTGACCGGAATTCCGCTCTGGCCATACTGCTGAAACTTCCACGGGCTGGCCAGCGTATTTCCGATGTTGTTGAATTGAGTTGGCTCAATCTTTGTCGGAAATGGCTTACCATTCCAATTTTCAAGTTCCGGCTTTGGGTCAAATGAATCGACCTGCGAAACTCCGCCGTCCATGTAAAGAAAGATGACGCTCATCGCCGTCGGATCGAAGTGAGTTGGTTTGGGAGCCAGACCTGTTTTTGAATCCAGATTCTTCTCTACAGTTTCGGCGACGCCGGACGCCGATGACAACAGATGAACCATCGCCACGGAACCAAATCCGCAGGCAAGATTCTGAAGCATGTCACGACGGTTGT
>JAYVNW010000785.1:0-3115 GCA_043758225.1 Candidatus Kuenenia sp.
CTCTGATGGCAGTCGCCGCACTCAATGCAGATTTTGTGGTCGTAACCTCCGACAACCCACGCTCAGAATCACCAGGACAAATCATCGACGATATTGTCATGGGATTTGATGCGCCAAATCAATTTGTAACCTGCATTGATCGTCAACAAGGAATTCGTGAAGCCATTAAAATGGCTCAACCGGGTGATGTGGTGGTCATCGCGGGTCGTGGACATGAAAAAGATCAGCAGATTGGCAACCGCAGCATCAGCTTCGATGATCGCCGCGTGACACGGCGGCTTCTGCTTGAGCTTCTCACAGGATCATCTGCCGAATCCTTTTCGCAACGGAGTGCAATCTCCGCATGACCTATCCGCTGTCGATCTCTCAACTGGTCGAAATTGTGAACGGAGTTCTCACGGACTCAACGTGCGGCCACGACCAGGTTACGGGAGGTTGTATTGATTCACGAAAAGCCAACGGAGGTGAATGCTTCTTTGCTGTCGCGGGACACAAAACCCACGGAGTGCTGTTTGCCGATCAGGCGATGGATCGCGGTGCGGCATGCGTGGTAACGGACTTCACTGCATCACGCTCAACTCCAGCCACTCAGAATTTCGCGACTCCTGCTTTCGCTGCCATTGATTCTGCCGAAACCGACGGACGGATCATTCGCGTCGCCAACTCTGTGGCCGCGCTGCAGGCGTTTGGGCGATGGAATCGGCGGCAGTCAAATGCTCTTGTGATTGGCATCACTGGAAGTGTCGGAAAGACAACAACGCGTCAGATGATCTCCCTGGTTCTCGGATCGAAATTTTCCGGTATTCAGAGTCCTCACAATTACAACAACGAACTCGGCGTGCCGCTGTCACTGTTGCAAATCTCACCAGTACACGACTATGCGGTACTGGAACTTGCGGCAGGACAGCCTGGCGACATTGCAATGCTGGCCGACATGGCTCGGCCTGAATTTGCGGTTGTTACCCGAGTCGCCGCGGCGCACCTGGATTCATTCGGAAGTCTTGAAGCGATTCGCCGTACAAAAATGGAATTGCCCACTGCTGTCGGGGCTGATGGAACGGTATTTCTCAACGCTGACGATCCTGCCGTGCGATCGATGGCAGAATCAACATCCGCCGACGCTATTCTCTATGGGACAACAATCGACGCTGCATTCCGAGCGACGTCGATCGTGTCTCGCGATGGAATCTTCGAGTTCAAAGTGGAAGGCCAGCCCTATCACATTCAAGGCGGCTTACATCTTGTCACTAGCGCGACGGCGGCCATCGCAGTTGGGCGAGTCGCGGGGCTGAGTTTCAGCGAGATCGCCGAAGGCTTGAGGGCTTATCAGCCCGACGCTGGTCGTGGCCGCATTGTTCGCCGAAACCCATGGACGGTGATTGACGAAACATACAACGCCAGCCCGGCCAGCGTGCTTGCTTCAATTCAAACACTCACCGATTTTGTCTCCGCGCGTCGACGCATTCTTGTTCTGGGCGACATGCTGGAACTCGGCGAACAGGCCGCAGCGTTTCACCGTGAAATCGGCCGCGCGTTGCAAGAATCACGAATCGATCACGCCATTTTATTTGGCGCATTTGCTGACGAAGTTGCTTCCGGCGCGATGTCAGCTGGAGTATCGTCAAATCGCCTTTCAGTGTTTCGCGACATGACAACTCTCAACTTCATGCTGGATTGTCTTCTGACTCCAGGTGATGCAGTACTTGTCAAAGGCTCGCGCAGCATGCATATGGAGCGAGTCGTTGAGTCTTTGGGTGCCTCAGAGATACGGACTCGTCGCTCGGCCGCATGAAATGGCAGCCACGTGTTCCAGGCAGCCCCGTCACTTCGTACCACGAAAAATTTCCTGAGAGAATCCAGGCTCAATAGCGACGAGCCTGTCGGTGATCTAGAGTGTGGCATGCTGCTTGCCAATTCTGGAAGGGAAGGAAACTCGATGTTAGATCACATTCGAAGTCATTTCGTGCTCGCGTTGTTCATGATCATTGCCAGCACTGGACCGGGTAACGCTGGATCAGGGCACGCTGGCGAGGGGCAGTTCCGTGTGGCAAAGGATGACGCAGAACTGCGTGCATGGCTGGAGAACATGGTCTGGCATCATCGGTATTCGATAGCGGAGATAGAACAAGTCACAGGCCTTGACGAAACGCCACTGAAGATGCGACTGACGGAATTCGGGATTTCTGAGAAGACTCGCCCGCCGCGTGATCCAGGTCAATTGCTGATGCTTCCATATCCGGGTGGAAGGCATCCGCGTATCGGCTTCCTGGATGGAGCTGTCGATCCTCAACGTGAGACGAAGTTGAGCGTCTTTTGTTCGTGGGACGATCACAGTTACGTCGTCATGGACGTCCCCGAAGCGATCTGGTCCAATCTGGGACTGACCTATCTAGCCCACACGCACGTTAAAACGATTTGGGATCTTCAGGGGACGCCGTTGGAACAGCAGGAATGGCAACACGCAGCAGATGGCAGCCTCACGATTCATCGGCGTTTGCCCAATGGGATCGAATTCGGGACGACTGCTCAAGCAAAGCTGGATCACATCGCAATGACCATGTTTCTTAAGAACGGAACTGATCAGTCGCTGAGCGATCTGCGCGTCCAGAATTGCGTGATGCTCAAAGCCGCGGAGGGATTCGATCAACAAACCAATGACAACAAAAAATTCGTCGATGGCTATGCAGTGGCGGGATCGGCAGACGGTACTCGCTGGATCATCAGTGGCTGGGATCCAATCCACCGCGCCTGGGGAAATGCGCCATGCCCGTGTTTGCATTCCGATCCGAAGTTTCCAGACTGTGGACCCGGTGAAACTCAGCACCTGCGCGGCTGGCTGTCATTTTATCACGGTAAGGATATAGTTGCAGAATTGAAACGCATCGACGCGACAGGTTGGAGGGTGCCAGCGAGAGCTGCAGATTGATTCAATACTTCGATCTCAATTCGATTCAACGCTGCTGCGGATGACTTCTTCCGCCAACTCTTCGAAATCGACGCGGTTTAAAGATGTCGATACCAGATCCTGGTAAACGCCAGAGGTGCTGCTGATGGCTTCCGCTGTCACTTGTTCACGCATTTTTCGAGCAAGCAGGAATTTGGCAGCTTCGCGTTC
>JAYVNW010000786.1:0-4304 GCA_043758225.1 Candidatus Kuenenia sp.
AGGCTCAGGCGACGTCGGTTCATTCAGAGACGCAAATGGTTCATCGTTGGAATCGAAGCCAGGCGTCAATTCGATTGTCGCTGTCGCGGGCTCGGAAAACGGTGAGCCGTCACTCAGATCCTCAATATTCACCATGGGATCATTGGCAACTGCGACCGATGGCTGACTCACCAATCCCGCAGAAGGATCTTCTGCTGGTAACTTGGGCTGAACATTTCCATTCGGCGGGATCGAAGCCTGAGTCAGCGTGCGCTGATGCATGTCCATCTTGTGGTACACGAGAAAACCAAACGCAAACACCAGGATGGTGATCACCATGATTCCCAGTCGTGCTTCGTGACTGGCGGCGGGCTTGGCTCCGCTCCCTTTGAGTGTGTTCAGCAGTTGCCCTGCCACCGCGCTGCTCTCAGCTTTGCTGATCGGCTGCGTGGGTTGATTCGAATTTCCGCTGGCGACGCTTCGAGCGGCGTTTTTGTCAGAACCTGCCATCCCTGGTGTCCTTTGAACGCGTTTTTAACGATTCGGTCTTCGAGCGAATGAAACGTCAGAATGACCGCGATTCCACCGGGATTCATGATCTTCGGCAGGACTTCGATCAGCATCCGTTCCACATGCTGCAATTCATCATTCGTGGCAATTCGCAATGCTTGAAACACGCGAGTTGCCGGGTTACGACCTCCTGATGCACGAGCAGTTCCAACGGCACCGCACACGCAGGATTCCAGTTCCTCCGCCGTCGTGATGAGTTGCCCCAGTCGCCGCCGTCGGACAATTTCAGAAGCTATCTTAGCAGCCGCTGGCTCTTCGCCATGAGTCCGAAAGATGTCTTCCAGTTGCTTCTCTTCCAGAATTCGCAATAACTCCGCAGCCGGTCGCCCTTCATGCGGATGAAATCGCATGTCAAGCGGACCACCTGCATCAAAACCGAATCCACGCTGCCGATCGGAGAGTTGATCCGATGACAATCCAAGATCCAGCAGAACTCGATCGACTCCAGTAATCTCCAGCTTCTGCAGGACACTGAGTGCTTCCGCATAACTGGAACGAACCAGCTGACAATTTGTATTCTTTTCAGGTTGAAGTTTTTGCTCCGCGATCGCCAGCATCATGGGATCTCGGTCGAGTCCAATCAACTGCCCGGTTTCGCCAAGCATCTTGAGTAAGAGTTGACTATGACCGGCCGCTCCGACCGTTCCGTCAAGCACCGTAAGGCCCAGGCTGAGCTGCAGCCATTGCAGCACTTCACGAGGCATCACCGGAACGTGCACCGGACGATGATTAGCAGAAGCCATGAGTGTTTTTTTGGAATTCAAAGTAGGTAGGGCATTCCTGCCCGTAGAAACGACAACGGCCAAGATCAGCCGACCTTGAGGTAGTATGTAAGAAAGGAGCCAAGCCGAGCCGAACAAAATCTACGTGGCATGGCAGTGACCAAAGGAGAGGCTGGTATCCTACGCCGGGGTCAACTTTAGAGAAAGATCAGATTTGCACGAAGTCATAACGCCATCAGTGACTCACGCCGACAAAAACCAGCAAAAACTGCCGCTCCGCGGATTAGCCTGAGGCAAATCCGATCGCTAAACTCGTAAGAGCGTAGAGTTTGATTGTCCGAATTAACCCACAGGGCAAAACTCCAATGTCGTGGACTTAAAGCGAGCGGGGGATGTGAATCCCCTGATCCGTCGCGGATGATACAGAACAACACGGCGCAGGAATTATCGGGATTCGCACCGCCCGGCAACAAGGCGAACGGATGTCAGCGTTCCGGACTGAAAGTCTTTCGCGTCACCATGATGAACATGATGGTCCATCTTGATCGCTGATCGAGATTTTTGACCATCGGTGATGTTCGTTGATCACATCGAAAAGTGATTGCGATGTTGTGGGATCTTGGCAATTCGGCGTAGGTCATCGTACGGAGGATGCTCGGCGACCGTCTTACGCTTGCCCAGTGGTTTTCTCATCGGGTTGGATGTGGAATTCGTAGGAGGCGAATCGCTGGATGTCTTTGCCGACGTCTTCCCAGCCGAAGGGGTAGTGCCGTAGTGCATGAGCCGAATGGAAGTGTCGGCGATGATTTTGTAACCGGCTAATCGGGCTCGTTCGCAGAATGAAAAATCTTCGCCGAGGTACCAGTGGCCGTTTTGGTAGTCTCGCACGATTGGCTGGAACCAAGGAGTCACGGATTCGCCGAACATGGTGTTACAGACTGGTAGGTTGAGCTTGCTCTGTATGTCCAGATAAACCTGCCTCTGCACATAAAGGAAGCCGGTAGCCGCATACATGATCTCCAACAAACCGCCGCCTTTGCCAAATGCGATTTTCCGAGTCTCCGGGAGGAACTTGCAGGTGAATTCTCGTTTGCCTTTCTTGGCATAGATTCCACAGACAACGGGTAATTGGTGGCTACGCAGTTTTTCAACATCGTCCGGATCGAAGCCCATGTCCGAATCGATCCAGAGCGTCTCGGCGAAGCCGTCCTGAATGGCGGTAATGGCGATACAATTGCGAGCCACATCAATCTGCGAAAACCCTCGCACCCGGCGAACCGTGTAGCCTCTAGCTTCGAGAATCCTCAACGACTGCTCGCACGGAACGGCAATGGCTTCGCCGCAGGGGACGAGGATCACGCAATTGCTTGCTGGTAAGGTGTTCATGAGTGTTGTCTAGTTCTGGCGATTGCTGAACAGTGGTGAACTCTGGCTAGTAACGCAAATTACCCGTTTTTTTGTAGGCATACGCATCGCTCGTGCTCGCCGTTTTCGTGCTGGTGCATCAAGATGGTTGGCACTTGTACGACTTCATTTTTACGACGAAATCATGCCGTATGTCGTTGATATTTACAACAACGAGACCTAAGTGATGCTTTGCCGTTGTTGAATCGATGCTGCCGGTATTGAGCAGTTCTCCAATGCGCACACGTATCATGACGGATTTTGCCTTAGAAGGCATTCGCCACTTGGAAACCGGTTCACATCGTATCCACTTTGGACAGCGGCGGCATGGATGAGTTGAAACATAGGACGCCATAGATCCAGAAAATAGTCTATTGACGTTTCAATGACATCTATCGACTTTGCATTGGTACTCGAAGGGTCGTTTGCAAAGGCACGAATTCGGATGTGGGCATTGCCCCACTCAACATCCCAATGATACGGAAAACCAGTAGTTACAAAACTGATGCCCTGCTTTCCTTTCTGATTCAAACTGATCGCAACTGACAGTTCAAGCAAATCTTGAATCATGAGACTCACATCGTACTTATAGTTCAAGGCAAACGAAACGCCGCCCCAATTGAGTACAGCATCGTCCGTGTCTAACGGAAAAATCGTCTGAATCATCTCAGCGAGGTTTTCGTCGGCCGGATCGAATGACCAGGTAGACAACGGATGCGATGGGTCTAAAGAAATCGTTGGATGACATTTCATTGGCATATCAGTTCTCACTCCAATGGATATCCATGAAAAGTTCCAGTCCCGTTGTTTCGCAACCATGCACGTAAAGCAGGTCGGCTAACTCCGTCGGTTCCCCACACTATCGAAGTATGACCTTCTGGCAAGTCGAAGAATCGCGCCTCGCCGGGTTTCAGTGTGGCCGCTTGTCGTCCGGCGCAGTTGAGGTCAGCCTTACTTCCCCATTGCCCTTGAGGCGTTAGCTGTCCCAACTTGTCCGGCCTTGTTGCCAACGCCTTTCCTTCACTCCAGTCGATCCCGTGTTTCTTGCCGCCCAGATAGCCTTTTTCAGGACGCAACGCGGGATACGCCTTTCCAGCATTATGCACCAGAACGCCGGATTCGCCAACGAAGTACACATGTTCGCCGTCGACTTCGAGGTTGTAGACGGGGAGTTCTTCGGCGAGGGGTTCTGTTCGTTCGAGTGTTGTTGTTCGGCCGTCGGCGAGGCGGAGGTGTTCGCCGGGGTTGAGTGATCCGGCCTGCACGAAGTCCTGACGGTCTTCGCTCCAGAACGGGTGATTGGAAGTGGAACCGATCGGTTCTGATTCCCCGGCTATGAACAGGTTCAGGACTTCGCCCGAGGAATGCTCAAATGTGCCCGTGACCAGACGACCTTCGCCGAGGATGTTGTTGGGACACGACTCGATGGCCTGCAGAGTCGCCCAGTCGGCGATGCCGAGTTCTTCAAACTCCAGCCAGACCTGACCGTCGTCATCCCGTTGCGCGGACTCAATCCACGTCGTCGGCCGAGCCAGCCCGATTTTGAGCCAGCCGCCGTCCGGCTTTGTCATCAGGAACCGATGAACCTGCCACGTCCGAGGATCAAACTCGCCGAAGTCTCCGCGAGCC
>JAYVNW010000787.1:0-4459 GCA_043758225.1 Candidatus Kuenenia sp.
GCCAATGGCGTGTTGAAGGTCATGGCGAAAATGGGCATCTCGACGCTGCAAAGTTACAAGGGTGCTCAAATCTTTGAAGCCCTTGGCCTTGCGGATGACGTGGTGAATCTGTGCTTTGCCGGAACATCCAGCCGCATTAAAGGCGTGAACTTCGATGTGCTGGCTAAGGAAGCACTGATGCGGCATCACATTGGCTTCCCGGAAAACCCGGACAGCATTTCTAACGAACTGCCGAATTCTGGTTTGTACGCATGGCGTCGTCAGGGCGAAAAGCATGCCTGGAATCCACACACGATCGGACGCATTCAGCAGGCCGCTCGCACGGGCGACAAAGCGGCGTACAAGGACTTTTCGAAGCTGGTCAACGCCGAAACAACTCGTGCGTGCCATCTGCGTGGGTTACTGAAATTCCGTGTGGGTGAGCCTGTGCCGTTGGCTGAAGTGGAATATGCGGCTGATATCGTGAAGCGATTCTGCACTGGTGCAATGAGCTACGGTTCAATCTCCGCCGAAGCGCATGAGACGATGGCGATTGCTATGAATCGCATGGGCGGCAAAAGCAACACTGGTGAAGGCGGTGAGCGTTACGATCGGTTCACGCCAGATGAAAATGGCGATTCACGTCGTTCGGCTATTAAGCAGGTCGCATCCGGTCGTTTTGGTGTGACATCATGGTATTTAACAAACGCTGACGAACTGCAGATCAAGATTGCTCAAGGAGCGAAACCGGGCGAAGGTGGTGAATTGCCGGGTCACAAAGTCGACAAGACGATCGCGTCGACCCGCCTTTCAACTCCCGGCGTGGGCTTAATCAGTCCGCCGCCGCATCACGACATTTATTCGATCGAAGACTTGTCGCAATTGATCTTCGACCTGAAAAATGCCAATCGCCGAGCTCGCATCAGCGTAAAGCTGGTATCAGAAGTCGGCGTCGGCACAATCGCGTCGGGCGTTGCCAAAGGACATTCGGACAACATTCTGATTTCCGGTTTCGAAGGCGGCACCGGTGCCTCTCCGCTCACCAGCATCAAGCACGCTGGATTGCCGTGGGAACTGGGCATCGCGGAAACGCATCAGACGTTGGTGATGAATGACCTCCGCAGTCGTGTCCGTCTTCAGACGGACGGACAATTGAAGACTGGTCGTGACGTTGTGGTCGCCACGATGCTGGGTGCGGAAGAATACGGTTTCGCAACAGCACCGTTGATCACTCTGGGGTGTATCATGATGCGAAAATGCCATCTCAACACCTGCCCCGTCGGCATTGCGACTCAGGACCCAGCACTTCGCCAGAAGTTCCAGGGCAAGCCGGAGCATGTTGTCAATTACCTGTTTATGGTCGCTGAAGAAACTCGGGAGATCATGGCTGAGCTGGGGTTCCGCACGATCAATGAAATGGTCGGTCGAGTAGATATGCTGGAGTTCGACAGTAGTGTGACTCATTGGAAGGCTCGCAATCTGGATCTGTCTCCGATCCTGACTCCGGCCAAAAAACCACACGCGAACGTGCAGACTTATTGCACGATCGATCAGGACCATTCGCTGGATTCCGTCCGCGATATGGAATTACTGAAGAAGTGCGAACCAGCACTTAAGGATAAGAAGCATGTTCGCATCGATACGACGATTCAGAACATCGACCGTGCGTTTGGTACGATCCTCAGCAACGAAGTGAGTCGTGCTCATGGCGTGCATGGTTTGCCGACGGATACGATTCATATCAAGGCCAAAGGTTCTGCTGGTCAAAGTGTCGGAGCCTGGCTGGCTCACGGTGTGACGATCGAAGTCGAAGGCGACGCGAATGACTATGCCGGCAAGGGACTTTCCGGCGGCCGCTTGATTGTGTATCCACCCAGGGAAGTCGATTTCGCCGCTGAAGAGAACATCATCATCGGCAACGTGGCGTTGTATGGAGCGACTTCGGGCGAAGCGTATTTCCGAGGCATCGCGGCAGAACGATTCTGCGTACGTAATTCCGGAGCGACTGCCGTCATTGAAGGTTGCGGTGATCATGGTTTGGAATACATGACCGGCGGCCGTGCCGTGGTGCTTGGTTCAACTGGTCGCAACTTTGCGGCCGGGATGTCCGGCGGTGTGGCCTACGTTTATGACCCGGATGGCAAGTTCCTTGTGAACTGCAATCTGGGCATGGTGGAACTCGAAAAAGTGACCGATGCGGCCGACGTTGAAGAACTAAAGACGTTCGTGGAAAACCATCATCGCTACACCGGTTCTGCTGTTGCGAAAAAGATCCTTGACTACTGGAAGAAGTCGCTGACGGAATTCCACAAAGTCATGCCTGTGGATTACAAGCGTGCGTTGAAAGAATTGGCGGCGGAGCAGTTGGCGAAGCCGTAAGTTGGCAGTGATGAACTTTTAAAAGCCGAACGCGCTAGCGTCGGGCCTTACCTGCCCCAGAAAAGCCGAACGCGTTAGTCGGGCCCGATACGTCATGTCCACGTAGCAAGTCCGCCCCGTCTCGTCGTGAACACTCAAAATGAACGACTTGGTCACGGTCATGTTCACATGGACAACGTACGGCACATGGCTCCCCGGCGACGCACGGGGATGGGAGAAACGCATCAACGGTCCTCAAATGCCGTCGGAAGCATTGGAAGACTGGTGCCGTAGTAAAATGTCAGGAGAAACGGTGTTGCTGGGACCGCACGATCGCAATGCTGTCGAAATAGCTTGTCGAAGCCACTGTGAATTCCGCAGATGGAAATTACTCGCAGTGAATGTGAGAACAAATCATGTGCATGTTGTGGCCGTTGTGGATATTGCCCCGCAAATGGCACGCGATCAACTGAAAGCGAACGCTACTCAGGGGCTGCGGCGGCAGGTGCAACCACTGATTCGTGATCGAACATGGACCAGAGGCGGTGATTGCCACGTTCTCGACACGGACGATGCTGTGAAAGCTGCCGGTAAGTATGTGGTGGAAGGGCAGGACTGATGTGCTGCGTTACACTTAAAATTGGGGCCAGGCGGGCCCGACGCTAGCGCGTGCGGCTTTATTCACTATTCGAGAGTCTATTCGCCATCCGAGATGCAATCAGCCCGGCGACATATCCGCCTTTGAAGCCAGCATCGATGTTGACGGATACCACATTCGATGCACAACATGTCAGCATCGACAGCATGGCCGTGATTCCATTCAACGATGCCCCGTAACCCACTGATGTGGGAACTCCGATCACCGGACATGGAACATAACCGCCAACCACAGATGGCAGTGCAGCTTCCATTCCGGCGACACAGACGATCGCAGCAGCCTGCTGAAGCTTTGGCACGTGTCGCGGCAATCGATGCGGGCCCGCGACTCCGGCGTCCTGGATGAGTTCACAATCAATGCGCATCCAGCGCAGGGTTTCCATGGCTTCTTCTGCAACATGACGGTCGCTGCTGCCTGCGGTGATCACGATGACCGGACCGCCTTTTGAGACTGGATTTTCGCACGGCTGGTGCAGTCGAATGGTGCGGGCGGTATCGTTGCGGATGACGTTTTCAAATTCCGCCTGAATCGTTTTGACCTGATCCGGGCGAATTCGTGTGACGAGGCTGTCCTGTCCGGCTTGCTGTTGAGCCTGCAGGATTCTCAGAATCATCTTCGTGGATTTACCTTCGCCAAAGATAACTTCCGGAAAACCACAGCGACTCTGCCGCTGCAGGTCGATATCCACGCCGTCGATTTGCGGCGAATCCGGCGGTGTTGAATTCGACAGCTGTTGAATGGCGAATTCAAGCTGAGACGCATCGGGATAGAGCGCAGAGAGAGCGATGCGGAGGTCGGCGAGGGACGGTGAACGGGAACTGTCAGTCATGTTCTTACTTCAACACTTGTTTAATTCCCGCAGCTTTCGCCGCCGGTTCCGGGTCTTCGAATGGCAACGCCTTCAGGTACTCGACAAGATCATCAATCTGCGAATTATTGAGATGACTTGTCATACCGTGCTGGTCCTTCGTGTTAAATGTCGTCAGCACATCCTTGAGTGTCGCTGCTTTGCCGTGATGCAGATACGGGGCAGAGCGATAGACGCCAAGCAGCGTTGGAGTATCGTATTCTGGTTTCATCAACTCTGTCAGATCATCGTGCCCTGTGCCCACATCGTGTCGCAGGATCTCAGCCGATGGTCGCGGCTGCGAATCAGACAGGATCGGACCTGAGTGACACGTCGCGCATTTGGTTTCGGCGGAAAAGAAAAGCTGTTGGCCACGTTTGGCAGATTCGGTGAGGCCAGCTTTTGCAAATGGACTCAAGGAGTACTTGTGAGAATTTGTGTAAGCCGCCAAAGCGTCCAGCGGCTTACTCCTGCCGCTGAATGGTTCACCAAGTGCATCCGGAAGACGGTCTCTCAGCAGTCCCTGTCCTTGCATGAGTTTTCCCTCAATCGTGTGTTCGAAGTCCTGAACTTCATCGCGATCTGCAGACCAGTGAACTGGATGAGTCCATGACAAA
>JAYVNW010000788.1:0-10081 GCA_043758225.1 Candidatus Kuenenia sp.
CTTTCGATTTGTGAATCTGTCCAGTCGAAATTCAACCGATGATCAATCCGAGTGACAGACTTCACGCCACTGGACACTACGCCACGCAGCCCAGGCGAAGTGTCGTTTTCTTCAGCCGAACTTTGCGACAGGCCAGCGATTGCACAAATGGCGACAATCAGGACGTGGGAAGCAAATGGGACTGATACTGCACTCATGAGTCGTCGCATTGAGATTCCCATTTCGACTGATCCATTTGAGTCATATTCGATCAATTATGGCATCGGCTTCTCAATGCGAGCAGGCACAACCGGCTGAACCCACGCCATTTCGAAATTCCCAACGTGAGTCGGATTCGGATGAAGCCGTGACGATGTGATCATCGCGCGAACATACAACTCAGTCCCGTCATATTCGTAGCTGGCTTCGGTACCTTCGACTGATTTCAGGACCTTCCCAACATCACCGCTGTAGACTAGCGTCAATGTCTCCAATTGTTCAGGATCCTCTGAGGCTGGCGTCGTTGTGTCGTCAAATGGAATTCGCGTACCGATGAAATCGATGCGATACGAAAAATCGGGCACTGCAGCAACGCTGACTTTCAGTCCTGCCGAAGTGTGTTGAATTGCATTCAGCGTGACACCCGAAGACGAATAGAATCGTCCAGCTTCCAGTGCTTTGACCAGAGCCTCCGGCTTGAGCGTGTCGGCCAGCACCATCACCCAGCCTCGCCCTGGTTGCGAGCCTCTGTGCAGCACCGTTTGAAAGTAATCGTGAGCGTCGTCGGTGGCCAGTCCATACATCACCGGCAGATGAAGCCTAGCCAGTCGCCACGTGTTAATGATATCCCATTGACGTGCAGTCGAAGCATGCAGAGTGTCGCCCGCATTGTTTACAGATGGATGACCGTTATAGACTTCGAAAAAGTTTTCACCAACGACCTGCATCAGTTGTTCGGCAGTAACGGCGTATCCAAAGTTCGGATGATTCAGGTGAACGAGCGTTGCTTCTCCGGATCGCTCACGACGCGAAATGGCTGCATCCATGTTGCGTTGCATCACATCTACGACGCTGTCACCTCCCGTTGGCGGCAACAGATCGCGAGTATTGGTCGCGCACATGTGGATCGGATGACGATTGAATCCGTCACTGATTTCTTCACCCTGAATCAGAATGAATTCCTGAGCCTTTGCCATACGGTTGTAGACCGCATCAAATTCCTTCAGACGAACATGTTTGCGTCCCTTGTGTTCCCGCGTCTCTACCCAGTCGGCGGGAAAAGCGGCCAAAAGCTTATCAAATGCCTTCGGTCCCCCTTTGTTCCTTTCAACATCGATCCATCGTTCGTGATCATGCAGAGTATTGTGATCTGTGTAGACAAGAAACTGGTAGCCATGATCCCGATACCATGCAGCAACCATTTCCGGATAGTCGTCACCATCGCTCCACAGAGTATGCGTATGCATATTGCCGCGATACCAGTGTTGGGTGTAATTCGCTTTCAGGATGACATCCTGTGCAAGGAGTTGCGATGCCGCCGAAAGACAAAGAAACAGCATGGCAATAAAAGTCACCACGCGCGAACGCAGGGATGAGGCAGGCATCTCGTGTTCCGTTCTAAAACCGGGACAATGCGATTTGGCGAAATCAGGATTTTGATTGTATCAACTAAATGACAGCAAGCGAGCCGTCCCCGTGGCTCGCTTGCTGTCTGATTGAGTGTTGATGAGTTTGAACACGATCAACTGCAAATCAATACTGTTTGTGGCAGGTCGTGCAATCGCCGGTTGTCTGCCGAGATCAGCCTCGGACGAAATCAAGGCTGGACGATTGAGCGTCGGCAAGCTTGAAGCTGAAGCTGTTGGCACTGCTGTTTGTCAGGCTCCCCGAAAGTTTCTGGCCGTCGGTGCTGCGGTTGAGTGACAGGGAGCCATTGTCCAGGCTGTATGTCCCCTGAAACGAGCTCGACTGTCCGTCTTTGTTAATTGCTGTCCAGTTGAAGTTACCGTCTGCCTGCAGAAGCAGTTGCACGCGAGCCCCGTTGCTCAGATTTGCTGTCCATGTCCCGGTGAACGCCGGTTGCTGCGTTTGAGGCACCTGCACGGTGGATTGAGCCGTTGCGTTCTGTGGCGGAGCAAATCCACCCAAGGCCTGGAGTGCCGACTGTGTTGCATCGTTGACTGGTGCTGTAATGCCGACCGTTGGGGCACTAGCTGAAGTGGGTGCTTGAGCCGCGACTTGAGTTGGCGCGGGAATTGTCTGGTTGAAATTCTGTGGAGCAGCCGCCTGAGTAAGTCCAGCTTGCGAAACATTCATCTGAACATTTCCACCCTGCAACTGTGTTTGTGACACCTGAGTCTGTTGTTGCAGTTGCGGAGCCATTTGTTGTGGCTGCTGCATTGGCTGCAACGTCGGTGCTGGCTGAGTCTGCGGCAGTTGTTGTGGTTGCTGACGATACTGCGGCTGAGCTTGACCATAGCTGCTTTGAGAATAGACAGTCTGCTGTGGGTAACCCGATTGCGGGTAACCCGATTGCGGGTAACCTGGCTGTGGGTAACCTGGCTGTGGGTAACTTGGCTGTGGGTATACCTGTTGAGAATACGATGGCTGTGAGTAAACCGGCTGTGAATAGACTGGAGAAGGGTATGATGAATGTGAATAGCCATAGCTTGAACTGTGTGAACCTCCGTATGAACCGCCTGAATGTCCATGGCAACCCGCGTCAGCGGTTCCGGCGGACAGGGCAGAAAATCCACTAAGAACAGCAGCGAGCAACAGTTTGTGTGAGTGACGAATCATGGCAAAATCTCCTTCGCATTGTTTCGGATTAAATCAGTTGGGTAACTCCCATGATCACCGAAGCGGAGATGCCAAAAATGTGTTACAAACAATCGCAATTTTTATCAAAATGATCTGCTGCAAAGCGGCTCACAGTTTGAAAATTAAATATCGAGTGCATCGCACCAGCGTTCCAAACGCTTTCGATGTGCTGAATTCCGCGAGTTTCAACGACTGAGTTTGCGCAACCTGGACTTGAATCGACGTCTCGATAGCGTTCTAGGGAACTTGATTGGGAGATATTTCCTGAAGCAAACCCTGTCATGATTCTCATTGGCCATCAATCTGGACTCATGCAAGCTACCGGCGATCCCAAAGCCATCCGCCACGCCGGTGCCGCGAAATGATAATTTGCGACTCGGTGACGGACCGTGATCTCATCGACACCCGGGAAGAATCTGCAATTACACACCTATCTGCAAGAGAATTGCGTACAATCACCGGTTCAAGAGAATCTGCAATCCCACACTGTAGGCAACCCTCGGGATCGTTACCATGCTATCCAACTTGCTGAGCAGCAAGCACACGACAAAACCATCATCCTCAGACATCTCTACGAAACGGATTCCAAACGACAAGCTTCCCCTTTCAATTAGTTCAGGACAGAAAGTTTCCTTGTGCGTCTTCGCGGTGGCCACATTGTTTGGTTGCAGCAGAATGCCGGATGTGCCTCCAGGCGAAGCAAAAGACGCCGGCAGTGCGATGCTTGAACCACTGTTCCGGGAATGGCCGGACTTCTCCAACGTTTCGCGAGCCCATGTTTCGAGCGATCAGAGTTTTGAGATGCCCGGCATCATGGGAAGCGGCTGTGCAATGATGGATTTGAACGGTGATGACCGGCAGGATTTAATTGCAGTCTCCGGCGATGCTGACACATCGGCAGTGAATTCACCGAGCAATCTGTGTCAGGTTCTTATACAGACAACAGACGGCAGCTTTAGTGATGCCACTACCGAAACAGCAATCTCCGCCCGGGGTTTCGGAATGGGAGTATTTGGCGGCGATATCGATAATGATGGCGACATCGATGTTCTCACAACGTCAGCATCAGGTACCGCTCTCTTTCGAAACGACGGCGACCTGAGTTTTACGGACATCACAAAAAACGCTGGCGTAGAATCCTCTCGCTGGAGCACTGCAGCCACTTTTTTTGATTTCGACCGTGACGGCTGGCTGGATCTTCTGGTTGTAAACTATGTCGATTATTTTCCTGGCAGCATCTGCACTGATGGCTCAGGCCGGCGCGATTACTGCGGTCCACTATCCTTCACTGGAACCTCAGACCATCTTTATAGAAATCGCGGTGCCCAGGGCGGGCCTGGCACGTTCGAAGATATCTCCGTGACCTCAGGAATTGCTGGTCGCATTGGGAAAGGACTGGGGGCCGTCTGCTCAGACTTCAACGGAGATCGTCGGCCCGACATGTATGTTGCCAATGATATGGAGCCAAACTTTCTTTGGATTCAACAGGAAAATGGCAAATTTGAAGAAGAGGCATCGTTGCGCGGCTGCTCTGTCGACATTCAGGGACGCCCACAGGCCAGCATGGGAACAGCATGGACAGACCTTGATGGTGATGGACGACAGGATCTTTTCCTGACCCATCTGCGTGGCGAAACAAATACCGTCTATCGCCAACTCGCAGGGGGGGTCTATTTAGATCAAACATCACTGACACGACTTGGTGAAGCCTCGTTGAATTCCACAGGTTTCGGTGTGGCAGCCGGGGATCTGAATCTGGACGGACACATCGATCTGGCAATCGCAAACGGTCGTGTTATGCGAGCACCTTTGCTGCAACCGGATGCCCCGGCTTCGCGATGGCAGGACTATGTCGAACACAATCAGTTGTTTCTGGGAGCGGAGACACAATTGTATCAAAGCCTGCCAAATACCGCGGACCCTTTTCTGACCCCGGAGGAGACGTCGCGAGGGCTGTCGATGGGAGATATTGACAATGACGGCGATCTGGATGTTTTTGTTTCCAGCGTCGCTGTAAAGCCCAGGCTGTATCAGAATGTCGCTAAAAGAGACGGACATTGGCTGACATTAAGAATCCGAAATCCGTCATGGAATCGCGATGCGATCGGCGCGCGCGTCAAACTTTCAGCCGCAGGTAAAAGCTGGATACGTGAGGTGACACCAAACGTCGGCTATCTTTCCAGTCATGATTCGAGACTCCATTTTGGCCTTGGAAATGCAGACTCATGGGATTCTATAGTTGTATGCTGGCCCGACGACGTATCTGGTTTTGAAGAGTTCGGGCCGGGCACAGCCGACCAATTACTGGTTCTGGAAAAGGGAGACGGCAGATCTGTCCACGCGGAATCGACGAGTGGAGAATTTCCTTGAAAGACACGAGCAATGATTCACTACAGATCGCTATAGAGGGTCACAATTCGTCGATCCGCCGTAACGCTTTCTCCCGCAGGAAAATGATCCGCATTGCGATCTGTGTCATTCTGATTCTCGCCGTCGCCATTGTGCTCTGGACAGGCGCGGAAAGTAGCAGAGTGACGACACCTCCAGGTGTGCAAATCTCGGGGATCAATCCGGACCTATTGGACGCTATCGATCGGGCCAAAGCCAAGCTTCAACGGATACCGCGCTCTGCCGATGCGTGGGGCAATTACGGCATGCTGCTGATGCAGAATGAACGCCCCCGGGAAGCACTAATCTGCTTTGATGAAGCGATTCGGTATGATGATGCAAATCCCAAATGGTACTATTTTTCCGGTATTATCCTGGAGCAGACAGACCTTGGAAAAGCTTTCAGCCGCTTTGAATCCAGCCACACCCGAATGCTCAATTACGTGCCGACAATACTGAAAATGGGTACGATCCGGATCACGATGGGACAATACGATCACGCTGAAAAGATTCTCGACAGCGCTCGTGTTACGTCGCCTGGAGCAGCAGAGATCTGGGTGCAACTTGTGCGGCTGAAACGCCTTCAAGGAAAACCGCGCGATGCCATTAAGCTATTGACGGATGCTCGTAGTGTAAATGCCATCTCTGCGGAACTGCTTCGAGAATGTGCGATTGCCGAGATGCAGTGCGGGCACGCCGATCAGGCTCGATTGCTGTCTGCCGAATCAAAAACTGCAGCTGCCGGCAACTTGGTGCAGGATACGTGGCTGGATGAAACGCGATTGTTTGACTTTAGCGGCAGTGTCGCGTCGTCAAAAGCTGATTCGCTGAGACAATACGGGCAGTTTGATGAAGCGGCGCGCACCCTGGCATCGCTGTCGCGGCGATTTCCAGATCGATCTCGACCGGCTCTCAATCTCGCGTTGATGCTTCGAGATCAGGGACAAGTGGCGGAGGCTATGCAGTCACTGAATAAGCTCGTCGACGGGTTTCCTGACGACCCACTGCTGCGATTCCACCAAGCCGTACTTCTGGCGCAGACCGGATCAACCCCCGACGTTGTCATCGCAGCACTCAATGAAGCAATTCGACTGAAGCCGGATTATGGGACGGCGCGTGCAGCACTTGCTGATACGCTGGCGCGCCAGGGAAAACGTCAAGAGGCTATTATTCAACATGAAAAGGCAGTTCAGGATTCACCGGGTGATCCGTGGATTCGATTCGGCTTTGTTTCCGAATTGATTCAACAGAGACGAAAAGACGAAGCGGAATTACAATTGGAACAAATTGCTGCACTTTTGAGACCGGATCAAGCTGAGGAACAGCTAGAGATGGAAAGATTGCGTCTTCGCGCGTCCGCGATATCAAAGAGTCCTGAGAAGTCAAAATCAATTGTCAAACCTTGAGGCATTTGTGAATCCGACAACTGAACAAAAACCTGATAGATCGCGATTTCGCGGTTTGATTTTGATGTTTGTCGCCTGCGGAGCTGTTTGGCTGCTGTCTGCCGAATTTCGGCGCATGCAGATGCGTGGAGTGCGTGAAGTGGCAGAAGCTCCGGACAGAAACATCCCGGAGTACGATTGTTACAAAGAAGACGAGACTCGACAGTCCGGAATTGGTACCGGTGCGTTGCGGGATGTCACCGACGAGTGGAATGTGGATTTCCGGCACGAAGTGGGACCACTGGGCACATGGTTCATGCCAGAATCCATTGGAGCAGGCACCGCAATTTTAGATTACGACAACGATGGACTGATGGATCTCTATTTCGTCAACTGCGGACGATCGCCCGAAGCACCAACGGATTTTTTACCAGGGACACGCACGGAGAACAGATTGTTTCGACAGACAACTCCAGGAGTTTTCGAAGACGTCACGGCTGAATCTGGATTGGGCGATCGCGGATACGGTGCCGGAGCCGCAGTCGGGGACCTCGATAACGACGGTTTTCCGGACGTATTTATCGCGAATTATGGACAGGACTCGCTCTATAGAAACACGGGAAAAGGCACCTTCGAAAATGTGACAAGCAGCCTGGGCCGAACAGAAACGGACTGGGGAGTCGCTGCAGCGTTTTTTGACTATGACCGCGACGGCTGGTTGGACGTGCTGGTAGTGAACTACACCGAAGATCCTGACTATCATCATTCAGTCGCCTGTGGGTTCCAGCATGGACTGGTGAGCTATTGCGGTCCTCACAAGTTTCAACCAACTGTTGATCGTCTCTATCACAACGAAACAGGGCTCTCTGATCCATCCGCGCGTACCATGCAATTTCGTGATGTCACGGAAGAGGCTGGACTAACGTCGGCAAAAACGTATGGCTTCAGTGCCATTTGCACAGACCTGACGGGTGATGGCTGGCCAGACATGTTTATAGCAAACGATGGTGCTGCGAATCGACTTTGGGTAAACGGCCAGAATGGCACATTTACTGAAGAAGCACAGCAGCGAGGCATCGCGGTCAATGAAATTGGTGCTATGGAGGCTGGAATGGGCGTGGCGTTGGGCGACATCAACTCGGACCTTCATCCTGACATTGTGGTGAGCCATCTTTCCGGCGAAACAACTACCATGTACATCGCAGACATTGCAGGTGGATTCGTTGATCAGACCACGGGATCAGGCTTGGACACGTCGTCACGCAAACATACGGGGTGGGGAGTAGCCCTCGTGGATCTTGACCACGACGGTTTGCTGGATTTACCGTTGGTGAATGGGCTTGTCGTTCCGTGTCATTCGGGCTTTCCGTTTCACGGAGAAGACCATTTTCAGGAGCGGCACGAACCAATTAAGGACTCGGCCAAATACTGGCAGGCCTACGTTGATGAAAACAAGTTGTTAATGGGGCGAACTGATAACCAGTTTCGCGAAGAACAGGCGTTAGGAGGAGATTTTACATCTGCATTTGGTTCAGGCAGGGGACTGACCGTCGGTGATATCGACAACGACGGAGATTTCGATTTTGTTGTGACAAATTGCGGCGGCAGAGCTAAATGCTATCGCAACGACTTCAAGAAATCCGGGCATTGGCTGATGCTCAAGGTGGAAACTGGCGACGCAGGTCGCGATGCTTTCGGAGCTAAAGTCGTCGTCAGCATCCCCAAAGACCGCAGGTTCTGCGGATATTGCGTTCCTCACACAAGTTATCTGGGGAGCAATGATCCACGGTTACATTTCGGCCTTGGAGATGCCACTCGGATAGAGAATATAATCGTTGAATGGCCCGACGGTCCTATTGAACGGGCAAGAGAGCAGTTTCCGGGCGGCGACATAGATCAGTTGCTCGTCCTGAAGCGTGGTCAAGGTCAGCCTCTGGAAAGACAATCCGATGATGATTCAATGGATCAGTAAATTTGACGACGCACAAATGCTGTGGCTGCTGCTGGCCAGCGTGCTCCTATTAGTGACTCTTTTGCCTGCCTGCGTTTTCCTGATTTCGCGCGGGTTGAATTTCCAGAACACCCTGATGAATCCTGCAAATTGGTTTGGCTTTGGCATTGTCCACATAACAGCCTGGGTGTTGATAATCTTCAGCCTTGCATTCGGCCCGTCAGTCGGAACTATTCCGCAAGGCGGTGCTCCTTCGGCACCTGTAAGCATGCAGGAAATGATCCGAGAGGCTAGTCAGATAGTCGATCAGAGACACCTGTTCGGTCGTGGTGGAATCATCGGAAATCTTGATTTTGCGGGGTTCAGATATCTCGAGGTTCAGGGCAATTCAGACGAGCCATTGTTTGCATCACGGCGACCACATCATTCGGTCTCACTCGCGGCGTACCTTTGTCTACAACTGTCCATCTATCTGTGCGCGGTATTGACGGTGACCGCAGTTGCTTCTAACAGTGGCACTACACCTGCACGAATCCTGCTTTTCAGTCTATTGTGGGGCAGTCTGGTTTATGCTCCTGCTATGCATTGGGTTTGGGGCCAAGGCTGGTTGGGGATTCGAGGAGCAATTGATACGGGCGGCAGCCTGTTGATGTTAATCATCGGGGGATCAGTCCTTGGAATCTGGCGAAACCCCGGTACAAATGAGGAACAAAGTTTTCCATGGGACAGCGTAGTCTTGCATCTCTCGATAACCCTGTTTCTCCTGGGTTACCTTGTGCTGATGTGCTCGCTCAACGTTCCTGCTCCGCATTTGCGTGCAATTGCATTTCTGAATGGAATCGTTGCTGCCTGCGGGGGATTTCTCTTTTACTACCTGATGCAGTTCCTTACCCCGGCCTACACAAGTCAACATAAGCCTGTTGTGGGCTGCTGTTGCGGTGTTGTTTCGGCAGCGGCTAGCTGCACAATTCTTGATTCACAAACTGCGTTTACCTGCGGCGTGTTCGGAGGGGCCGCCGGTTTTCTGGCATGGACTATTGCCCAGCGATTCCGTTGCAGTCAGCCGCTGGAATTTCCTACTGCCACATCAGCGTCGGCCATACTGGGATTGTTGATGGTTGGAATCTGTGGCACCTCATCTAATGGAGTGCTTGACTGGAATGCAGCATTCATCACCAGCTTAATGCATGGTGAAAGCGGTCGGATAAAGGTCCAGGCATTGATGGGAATTACCATCTTCGGCTTCGTCTTCACGCTCACCAAACTGCTAGGAAAGGTGTGCCTTAAGCCAAGCCAGAATTGAGCAATCGACAAGAATTAACGCTCATCTTGGCGATGCAGGCAAGCTTCAACCTTCGAATCGTATTGCCGAGAGTGATACTGCCTGGTCATGATCTGTTAACCAATATTCCCTCATTTCCGTTGCCAATGTATGGATCCCAAAGAGTCAATAAAATAAAAACAATGTCCCGCTTAGTTGCTGGGGATTGGCATAGGCGTTTTTGTTGAAATGTGGGAAATTTCTTTCGTCATTAAGGAAAGGAATCCTGCATGTCGC
>JAYVNW010000789.1:0-6681 GCA_043758225.1 Candidatus Kuenenia sp.
GCAGATCTGGGGCTGGACAAAATCTTTATCTACAAACTGGACGCCGAACATTCAACGCTATCACCGAACGAACCACCGTCAGTGAGCGTGACGCATGGCGGTGGCCCGCGGCACTTTGCCATTCATCCATCAGGAAACTTCGCTTATACAAACAATGAAACCACACTGGTGGCGACAGCTTTCAAACGTGATGCGAAGACGGGAGCACTCACAAAAATCCAGGACATCACCACGATTCCCGATGGGTTCGAAGGGAGTCGCAGTACGGCCGAATGTTTGTGCCATCCGAGTGGCAAGTTTCTTTATGTCAGCAATCGCGGACCGGATTCGATTGCAGTCTATTCGATCAATCGGACAACTGGCCTGTTGACGTGGGTTGAGAACAAATCAACGGGCGGCAGGATTCCTCGAAATTTCTTTATCGATCCGAGCGGCAGGTGGCTGTTGGCGGAGAATCAGGAATCAGATTCCGTGGTTGTCTTCGCCATCGACGAGGAAAAAGGATCGTTGTCGCCGAGTGGTGATTCTATAAAAGTCGGCAAGCCTGTGTGCATTCGAATGATGTCGCTGAAGTGATCGTGATGATGTCCGAACGTCTGTCACCGACGCGCTCTTTCTTCATCGAATCGGACGCAGGACCGGTTCCCCCGGTGTCTGAGAACACGCTGGTGGCAGACTCTTTGAGCCGCCGGAAAAATCGGTGGGTGTCCAGAGATATTGCCAATGAGTCCATTCAGTTCGAGACTCATTAAACAATACCGCATCCCGATCCGTTGGGATGATCCCTGCCGCCGTTGCCTCAGTGGCGGGTAATGGTCTTACCTGTCCTTTGCGCGACAAATTAACCGTCAGTTCCTTGTCAAATTGACCGTTCGGCCAGATCGCAAATCCCTCGGCATTGATGTCGTAGGGATGGCCGTGAACAAAGTTGGCTTCCAACTGTTCCCGCACCAGATCAATCCCCGACTTGCGATAGAATCCCTGTAGGCCGTTCTGAAAAGACTTCAGCTGATCGTTTGATGCGAATCTAAGCCAACCGGTTTCAGGCACCAACGCCGCCACCCAACCGCTCTGTTCCTGAAACAGCAAGCGCACTGGAATCGTGCCAAGTCCACTGCATTCCAGTTCGACATAAAAACTATTCGAAGCGGCGTGAACGTGACCGCACTGCAAGCCCGCATCTTTCCAGACACGGCAACAATTCAGCAGGCTGATAAGTTCACGTTCGGCAAAACTGCGAATGGCTTTCTCAACGTGTTCCAGTTGATCCCCACCCGCTCGCCGGGAACTGAAGCGACGGAAAGAAGCCTCCTGATGCTCCAGTCGTCGCAGCCGTCGAAACAGTTTCGGCAGCGTGCCGGAGTGGAATCCAGGGCGAAGTAGCCGAGCGACCGTTTCGCCGTGACTGCCCACCGGTACTGGTTCCAGAGAGCTCTGGCGATTGGCCTGATACAACCGCCAGTTTTCCTTGAGTTCCCAGACGAGAAACCCAAAGATGCCTGGCAGAAAGAAGATGTTGAATCCTGTCAGTAGTCCGGCCATCCACTTGCCAAGATATGGCGTGAACAGATGCAACATGAATTCGCCAACGACGGCGATCATCGGCAAAAACATCTTATGAGCGACCGTCACAACAGGAAAATGTTTTACCGGATGCAGCGTGGGCTCGATCAGCAGATTGACATAAATGCGAATCACAAACGCCACGAATGACCAAAGCACACCAAGAAATGCTTTCGCCAGAATGGACAGCCAGCTCTCGTCACTGTGAAATCGTAACCATTCGTCGACGGCGTACAGAAAACGTTCGATGAAGCTAAGGACCACCCGGAACGTATCGATAATCCAGTCGATTACCGCCATGAGAACACGGGCACGTAATTTGTACCACGCGCTACCTACCCATTCTGCAGTGAGTTCCTGCGTGTCCTGACCCAGACGCGAATTGATTGCGGCGCTGAACAGGAATGCAATACTCGCAGTCCACCACCAGTTGACGGACCTTCCTGTAAAAATCCACGGCAGCAGCTTCGCACCGACAACGGCGACGACACCGGGCATTAACACAATTCGACGAATGCGTACGAAAGTTCGATCCCTCAGCAGCGTTTGTACGAGCGGTAGTTTCAAAACTTTCAAAGGGAAATCGAACAAAACCTTTCGCGTAAGCCGCCACAGTGATGAAACCAGGCGAAAGAACCAGCGTCGAAACGTGCCGACGTGAATCAAAAACATCAGCAGGAAACCAACCAGCAGCACCCATGAAAGGGTTTCCAGTTGTCGCACGACGATCTGGTCTACTGCATCATCAGCGTTGCGCGGCGGCACAGAAACGACTTCGCGAAGTTGACCTGAAGCCGCCTCATCATTGACGACGACCGTGGGTTGAGTTGCTGATTCTGGTGCCAGTACCTGTTCAGATCTGTCTGATAAGTCAGATCCGACTGATCGTTCCGATCCGTTGGCCACCTCCGACACATTCGCCGCGACCGATTCTGCCCGAGGCTTAAACAAATCGAAGATGTGGGTGACACCTTCAACAATTACCAACGCGCCTCCGAACGGAATAATCAGAAATTGAGTTGTAAATCTGCCAACCCTTGTCCCAAAGAAAATGGAACTCGTGACCTGTAGCCAACGCAGATAGAATTCGCCGCGGCGATAGACGCCATCCATCGCGACGTCCAGTCGATCGTCCGCGCGAAGCAGATAATCGCCGCGATACAGTTCCTTCAGCTCTTTAAGATCCGGAAGTTTCAGGTCATTCTTGCTGATCGCATCGCGCAGATAACCCATCGTCAGATAGCCACGACTGGCGATGCAGTCGAGAGAATCTTCGACCAGTTTGTCAAAGGCAACCTGTTCTGGAATGCTGGTGGGCTTGAGTTCTACGTCCAGCAATGTTTGACTCAACGCAGGTCGCATGCGTGTCCGCATCTGTTCTTCGGCCAGTCGTGCAGCGTCGTGCAAAAGTTGTGTCAGCCGTTCGCGTTCAATGCCGCTCAGACGAACATATACCAATCGCGACGCGGCGCTGGCCAGATGTTTGGCCATCGTGACTTCGCGAAGATTCGTTAGCGGGCGCCGCAAAGGCCGTCGGCCGCGACTGACGATCCATTTGACAAGATCGACTTTGTACGTCACGCGCTCGTGATCCAGACACACCTTCTGCAAATCGTGCAACAATCGCTTTTCCGAATTCCAAAAGCCGTGCACTGAGTTTGTGGCAAGTTCCCAGAGTGACGAATGCCAGCTCTCCGTGTCTTCTTCCCGGAATTCGATGGCACGACGCAATCGCTCAGTCAAAAAACCGATGTCGGCACGTGCCTTTTCGATGGCAGCAGCTCGTTTGTCATCAGACGTTGCCCGCTGCGATGCCATGATTGCGTTCACGATCGCGGCGACGGTATTTCCTCGATCATTATTTCTGTCACGCCGTCGCAACAGACGAATGTAAGAACGGACGGATTGCGTAATACCAGTGCCAAGCGTCCAGTTTCGTCGCGTGCTGACCAGTGACGCTTCGTCCCGAACCACGTGTGGCGTGAGATCTGGTTCCGTAGCGCCGTACAATTTTGTTCTTGCTGCAATATCATCCGCAGCGACATCGCGCGAAAGGACTGCTTTTAAATGTGGTCGGCCAGCCAGTGATGGAAACCAAACAGCCAGCAAGTCCGGTTCGAAGCGTTGCAGTTCGCAATACAACGAAATGAATTCGCGCCACGCCTCAATGCGGGAATCCGCATCGATGAGCCGATGCTCGCTCCTCAGGACGAAGTGTGCTTCGTCGAATTCCACCTGACCAATCTCTGCGATGCGCTCCTGAATATCTGACCGTTTCAATGCCATCTGACATTGCAGAATTAACTCACGATCAATCTGAGCGTGAAACAGTCTTCGCCAGACCTGCTGCAGTAGCTCCTGCATCGGCCACTGTTCCAGCTCACTTTCTTCCGGCAGGCTGATGAGCAGACATTTTTCCGGCAGATTCGCAAATGTTGTAAGTCCGAGTTCATCCGGATGAGTCAAATGCCGCACGTCGATTGAATCCACGACCTGACTTTCAGTGTGTGGAATAGACGCAGATAGTTTTGCGAATCCGAATTGTTCTCGAATTACACGACGGATAACGCGACCTTCGACCAGATATGCAGATGCATCTGCACGCGACAGTGCACGTCGCAGTTCTTCTATTCGGGAAATTCCCTCGACCCGTGACACCACTTTTCCTTTCAATTTCGGACGACCGTCCGGCAACACATTGGTACTCTAATGATCGAACGTCAAATCCCAAAGCGCTCGGCTGCTCCATTGTCATGACTGGGGGCAGCCGAAAATTGGTGATAGCCGACACGACGAAGTGTTTGGCGTCAGACTATCAGAGGTCGGTAGCACGGGGAGTGAGCCCGGGGCGTCTGAGAACTGATAGAATGAAGCTGCGGAGGAGCGACCAAAACATGTCAGGTCGCCAAATCTACCCTGTGATTCAGCCGCGAATTGTCGTTTGACCTCCGGTCACCGGATGCAGCGAGATTGAGGTTGCACAAGCTGCTCGCCAACTTCAATGACAGCATTTGAGACGAAAATGAAAGTCTCCAAAGTCAGCAGGAATTGCCGGTCTGCTCTTTTGCAGGCTCCTCCTTCACACTGCCTGCTGCGCGACTCCGTTACACAACCGATTTTAACGATTCTGACGAAAGTGCTGATCCTGCGGCGCTCGACTGACCGATGTAGAAGCCTGTGAGTGGAGTCTATGAGTTCATCTGACGAGTCTCGGCATTACGGACTTGAGTCTGTTTCCGGGGGCGAATTGAGACAGTTTCGACTGTCAAACTGATCGGTCCGTTTTGCCGAGACTTCGTCCAGAATCACACTGCTCGTGTCAATGATGACACGGGCTCGGAATCATCGATAGCCGAGACCAGCAACCTCGCCGATCGACGTTGACCGCAAAATCGCAGAAGGAGCACGGAATGCTGAAGCGAATCATCATGTTTGCAATTATCGCAGTCGCGACAGCGACAAGCGTGCGTTGCGTTGAAGCTGCTCCGCCAGGACAGCCGTCGGACTGGCAGCGGTTTTATCACTACCCATACGTCTACTACCCGCATACATTCCAGAAGCCACAGCAGTACGACAACATGTACTATCGCTATGAGCCTTCAATGCGAATCCCTGTTTACAACAAAAACTGGTACAACTTCTATCCAACCGAGAAGCCATACCACAAGGGTTCACACTATTACCTGGACGTATTCTAGCGAGCACTGCGCGGTTGATCGTGTCGTGTTGATACGGAATCACTGCTCCGTATTTCACTCATGACGATGAGGCACTACTGATCTTCGCAACCTCCCTGACGCAGGCTTTGGAATCAACGACACACCGCGATGTGTTTTTGATCCCGAAGCCTGTTGTCGTTGACGGCGATGATTGCAGCTAAAACGGCAGCCCAGTCAGCAGCTCGTACACTTCGATGTAACGCTCCGACGTTCTCTTGACCACGTTATCTGGAAGAATCGGTGGCTGGCTGTTTTTGTCCCAGCCCGATCGTTCCAGCCAGTCACGCACAAATTGTTTATCGTAGGAAGCCTGACTTCGCCCAGCTTCATATTGGTCGGCTGGCCAAAACCGTGAACTGTCGGGCGTCATCACTTCATCAATCAGAATGATATCTTTGCCCTTCAGGCCGAATTCAAATTTTGTATCCGCAATGATGATACCTTTGGTGTTCGCGTGAGCGCAGCCTTCGGAGTAAACTTGCAGACTGATATCACGTAAACGCGTCGCGAGATCCGTGCCGATATCGTTACACATTTGTTCAAAGCTGATATTTTCGTCGTGCCCGGATTCCGCTTTTGTCGCGGGCGTGAAGACAGGCTCCGGCAGCCGACTGCTCTCCTTCAATCCCGCTGGCAATTCGATTCCGCAGACCGTGCCGGATTGGCGATATTCTTTCCAGCCGGATCCTGCAAGATAGCCACGAACGACACATTCGACTGGCACGACTTCCGTCTTCATGACGACCATACTGCGTCCTGTCAGTGAAGCGACGTCCGTGCCGGCCGGAAGTGGAAGTGTTGTGACGTCGTTCGTCAGGAAGTGATGAGGCACGGAAAGCAGGCTGAACCAAAACTGGCTGAGTCGCGTAAGGACTTCCCCTTTTCGTGGAATTCCGTTGGGAAGAATATGATCAAATGCGCTGATGCGGTCCGACGCCACAAACAGCAATCGGTCGCCAAAATCATAGACGTCCCGAACTTTTCCACGACGGGCCGGAATACCGGGTAATGAACTTTGCAATAAAACAGACGCCATGCAACACCAATTGATTCAATGCCAATTCCCGGGAGCAGAATAATCCTGCGAAGTTCCATATTTGCAGGACGTTGTGAGTCTATAGTGACCGGAGCATTTGAACAATCTACAGGACTACGTTTAAACTTCGTCAGGCAACTTAGGGAACACTAGCCATTGTCACACAAAAATCAGCATAGACACAAAGAGCGAAAACTCAAATCAACGTACGCTGCACGTTTGTTGGCGGGGTAATACATGGGGGTTATTCAGTTTCGCGTCGAACGTCCGGACCTGTTGTCAGGTGCAGAAGAATTGTCGCTGATCGACTTTCTGATGTACGACGGACGGGTTGTTCCTGCGCGAACGCATTTGGCAAACGGA
>JAYVNW010000790.1:0-8230 GCA_043758225.1 Candidatus Kuenenia sp.
CGAAGAAGCTGCTCGCAAAGTCGAAGAAGAACGACTTGCTCGTGAAAAGGCAGCAGCAGAGCGTCTGGCTGCCGAAGAAGCCGCTCGCATCGCTGAAGAAAAACGACTCGCTCGCGAGAAGGCAGAAGCGGAACGCTTGGCGGCTGTGGAAGCTGCGCGTAAAGCTGAAGAAGAACGACGCGCTCGTGAGAAGGCGGAAGCGGAACGACTTGCGGCTGAAGAAGCTGCTCGCAAAGTCGAAGAAGAACGACTCGCTCGCGAAAAGGCAGAAGCGGAACGACTTGCTGCCGAAGAAGCGGCGCGTAAAGCCGAAGTAGAACTACTCGCTCGTGAAAAGGCAGAAGCAGAGCGTCTGGCGGCCGAAGAAGCGGCGCGCAAAGTCGAAGTAGAACGACTCGCTCGCGAGAAGGCGGAAGCGGAACGCCTGGCGGCCGAAGAAGCGGCGCGCATCGCGGAAGAAGTACGACTCGCTCGCGAGAAGGCAGAAGCGGAACGCCTGGCGGCTGTGGAAGCGGCGCGTAAAGCTGAAGAAGTACGACTCGCCAGAATCAGAGCCGAAGAAGATCGCATCATCGCTGAGGAATCTGCCAGGATAAAGGCGGAAGAAGAGCGTGCAGCCGAAGAGCGAGCGGCCTCGGCGGAACGTGCGCGAGCGGAAATCGAAGCCGCTGAAAAAGCTATGGCTGACAAGTTCGCAGCAGCTCGTCGTGCCATCGAGGAGCAGCAGACCGCTGCAGCTGCCGCAGCCGAAAAAGCTCGAATCGAACGACTTGCGGCAGTAAAACTCGCTGCTGGAAAAATTGCGGCAGAACGCGCGATCGCCGATCGAGAGCGTGCAGAACGCGACGCGGCTGAGAAGATCACTTCTGCCGCGCGGGCTGAACAGGATGCGGAAGCGGAAGCTAGCGAAGTGGCAGAACGAATCGCAGCAGCCGAACGCGTCGCCAGCGGACTAGACACCGCCATTGATGTTGCGGCTGTAACTCAAGCCGAATCCGCCATGCCGTCCGTTGAAGAAGTAATCGAGGAAGCTACTTTCGAACCCGTCGCTTCCCAGGTCATTGATACTTCGCATCCCGTCTCGGAAAAAGGGTCGGATTCTTCAATTGATATTGCGGTGGTCTCTGATTCAGAGGGCTCCGCGAAAGCGGATAAGTCGGACGATCAGAAAGTAGGCTTCTTCGGAAGGCTCTTCAAGAAAGGCGGAACTGGCAAGAAAGCCACAGCGAAGGCGGAAGAACGAGTCGTTGCCGCGACTGAATCTACAAAGAAAGCTAAAGCCGAACAGGCTCGTGCTGAAACAGCTGAGCGGGCGAAAGCTGAAAAAGAACAACTTCTTGCCGAAATCGAAGTAGAAGAAAAAGCCAAAGCCAAGCAAACCGGTGACGAAGCGGCCGAGCGAGCGAAAGCGGAAGAAGATCAACTTCTGGCGGAGATCGAAGCAGAAGAAAAAGCTAAAGCTGAACGGGCTCGTGCTGAGGCGGCTGCTCGCGCGCAGGCAGACGAAGAACAGCTTCTGGTCGAGATCGAAGCAGAAGAAAAAGTTAAAGCTGAACGGGCTCGCACTGAAGCTGCTGCTCGTGCGCAGGCGGAAGAAGAGCAGCTTCTGGCTGAGATCGAAGCAGAAGAAAAAGCCAAGGCTGAACAAGCTCTCGCTGCGAAAGAGAAGAATTCAGATTCGTCGAGCGATATTCCTTTGATCTCCGAATCTGCGAACTCCGCGAAAACCGAGGCATTAGAAGGTCGAACATCGGGCCTAGCCGCTGAGGCCGATAAAAAAGCCATCGCAGACGAGGCACTGCAAGCGGAAGTTGAAGCTGACGAACGAGCACGAATTGAAGAAGAGGCTCGCGGAGAAATGCTCCACGCCGAGGCCGAAAAAGCAGATCGGGAGCGTGCCGAGAAAGCCGAACGCCAACAGGCTCTCGTTCAGAAAGCAAAGTCCAGGGCCGACACAAAGCGGGGAAAGAAGAAGGATTCAAAATCACCGTCCGACGGATCATTATCCGGCGAATCGTCAGCCGAGATGCCACTCTTGCCGATTCCTGGTGATGTCCCACTGGTGCCAGAACGCGCCTCCGTAGCGCGTCCCGCTCCGCAAGTTACAAAATCCCTTGATTCCAAAGCTCCTCAGACAGGTGCTGATTCAAAGCCACCAGCACTATCAAAGCCTGCCGGAGGAGCATCGCAAAAGCAGAAGACTGGTTCGGATCAGCCGAAACTGGATGTTGCAAAATCTGGCACACCACGTTCTGAAAAGCCGCTCGTGGCTCAGGATAAATCTCAATCAGCGGGCGACAAGTCCCAACAGAATATCGACAAAGCAAAACGCAGCGTCGTTGGGGCTTCGAATGTTGTTGGAGGCGCTGACAGTACACAGGAACAAACGAAGTCATCAAAAAATAAGCTTGCGCCAACGAAACGCGACCGGGCAGCGGACCATGAAGCAAAGGTCGTGAACGCGGTCTTCGACGATGTCTTTAAGGCGGACCAGAATACAAGTCGGCCAAAGGCTCGCAAGTTCGACGACCTTGCTGATGAAAACATGGGAAATCTTATCCCCGTCGAAGCCAAGAAGAACAAAGAGAAAGCTGACAGGAAGGCTGAGAAAAGCAAAGCAAAAAAGAAATCACTCTGGGATGAAGACGATATCGAAGATGCCATCCGCGGGGAACAAAAGAGTGAGGAAGAAGGCATCCTGTCAGGAGTCTCAGGCAGCAAAGCACCAATCTACGGGGTGATTGCGGTGATCGGGGTCCTGATTCTGATCATCCTGTGGCTGGTATTGTTCAGCTGATTGTTGGGATTCGGGTGCCCATCTGCGGAGCGACGGGTGTACTGTACGCCCGTCGCTCCGCCGACGGGGTGCCCCCCTCGCTGAACATAAATCCTCAATTGTCGGTCATTCTTCCGTAATCGATGTCGCCGGCAAACTCTTCCCGCCAATATTCTGGCGTCTCGAAACGGTAACGAAGTTGGCCTGCTGCCTTGACCTGAAGCCAATCCCTGGTCACCCTGTACGCGCCGTCAATCGGCATCAGAAGAGTGCGATCAGTGATCGACAGATTCAAAGATGTAGCGGTGACTTCCTGCCAGTGATTTTTCCTGCCTCAATTCTATTTCGGGTGGCTCGTTATGAATAATGCACCTTTGGACACCGTTCAATCCCGTTCTGAAACGTCTCGGCGCAGTTTTCTTGTAGCATCGGCCACAGGTGCCGCAACGATTGCGGCAATATCAAAGTCACTCCATGCCGGTGCGTTTGCTGCTGGCAGTGATCTCCTGAAAGTTGGGCTGGTCGGCTGTGGTGGTCGCGGATCCGGAGCGGCAGAACAGGCTCTGAATGCGGATTCCGCAACTCAGCTCGTAGCAATTGGCGATATCTTTCAGGACGCAACTGTTGGTGTTCGTCGATCGATGACACGCATGTTCAACAAAGATGGTGCGCCTCCACGAGTCACCGTTTCTGATGATACGTGCTACTCAGGCTTCGATAACTATCTGAGTGTGATTGAAAAGTCAGATGTTGTACTCCTGGCAACCACTCCACATTTTCGCCCGCAGCATTTGCGTGCCGCCATTGAAGCTGGCAAGCATGTGTTCTGTGAAAAGCCCGTCGCTGTCGATGGTCCCGGCGTACGTTCGGTGATGGAATCCTCTGAGATGGCGAAAGCCAAAGGATTGGCTTTGGTATCAGGATTATGCTGGAGATACCACCCAGGGAAAATCGCTACGTTTGAACAGATTAAGAATGGCGCGATCGGCGAAATCGTTTCGATGGAGTGCAGTTACATGTCGGGCGGCGTCTGGGACCCGCGACGTACGCGCGACAAGTGCGATAGTGAGATGGAGTATCAGATTCGCAATTGGTACTACTACACATGGTTGTCTGGCGACTTCAATGTAGAACAACACATCCACAGTCTCGACAAAATGATGTGGGCCATGAATGATGTGCCACCCGCGACGATCAGTGGTTCTGGCGGGCGACAGGTTCGAACAGATGCCAAATATGGCAACATTTACGATCACTTCAACATCGACTACACATGGGAAAATGGTGTCAAAGCGATCGCTCGCTGCCGGCATTGGGCAAACTGCGAAAATGAAGTCGAAGACTTCATCATCGGTACCAGGGGACGCGTCAATGTGATGAGCCACAAGATTGAAGACCATGCTGGCAAAGTCCTCTGGAAGTATGACGGACCAGATGGCGACATGTACCAGATCGAGCACAATGAACTGTTCGCAAGTATTCGGAATGGCAATCCAATCAATAATGGCGATTACATGTGCAAGAGTACGCTGATGGCAATTGCCGGTCGTATGGCAGGTTATACTGGACAGAAACTGACTTGGGATGCGGCTTTGAACTCAAAGGAAGATCTGACTCCTGAATCGTACGCATGGACGGACATTCCAGTTCCACCGGTCGCGATTCCAGGCAAGACGCAGTTTATCTAATTTCGATGCGATTGTCGCTTGCTTGTCGATTTCTGCTTCACACGGGCATGAATGAGTCTGCAAGTGTCTTGAGATTGTCCCCTCTCCCCCGCAAACAATTTTCCAACTTCACAAATGTTCCATGGGGGGAGAGGGCCAGGGTGAGGGGGTACGAATGTCATCCGATTTCAGGTTTATTGAGTTGGCTCAAGGTCAACCCCCATCCGGCCTCCGGCCACCTTCTCCCCCGATGCCGGGGGAGATGGGACTTGTGGAACGTTGATTTGGCACGACGTCATTCTGGACCGTCCGGATCTAAGAGGAGCAGATCAGTTGTTGAAACCCGTTCTGCTTAAAAAATGACATAGATCGGTATCGCCATGGGTTCGTTTTTCTTTTCGCGCAGGTCGTCGTTTTTCATTTCAACGATCCTGCTCTCAGCGACGTCGATCGGTTCTCAGTGCCGTGTCGGCGGACAGGAAAAAGTAGCGGCGGATGCTGCAAATCCCGAACAGACCACGCCTGCCGAAACCAAGCCGACTGAAACCAAGCCCGCTGAAGATGTGCTCAAAGAAGGTCATTCCCTCCACGGTGAAGTCTTCAACGAGGGCCCGCGGCAGTCGGCACATCTTATTGACGGCTGCGGCGTTGTAAGATTTCCTGTGACAACGTCACACGATGAGGCGCGGAAGTTCTTTGAGCAAGGTATCGCGCAGTTGCACGGATTCTGGTATTTCGAATCTGAACGTTCGTTCCGCCAGGCCGCGATGCTCGACCCCGACTGTGCCACGGCCTATTGGGGCATGGCGATGTCAAATCGCAGCAACGGAAAGCGAGCAAAAGGCTTCATTGCAGAAGCTTTGAAACGCAAAGAAAAAGTTGGAAAGCGCGAGCAGATGCTGATTGATGCGTTCGATAAGTTCATCAACGCAAAGACTGACGACGACAAGCAGAAAGAACAACGGGCCGACAAATATGTCAGCGATCTGGAAGACATTCTGCTGGCATTTCCTGACGATATTGAAACCAAAGCGTTTCTGTCCGAGTACTTCTGGTCTGCAAAACGCGACGGCCTGCATATGGCTTCAAACCTCAGCATTGATGCGATGATTCAGCAGGTGCTGGATGTAGAGCCGTTGCATCCTGTGCATCATTATCGAATTCACTTGTGGGACAGCAAAAAGCCGGAACTGGCGTTGAAGTCTGCAGCACTTGGTGGACTTGCTTCGCCGGCGATTGCACACATGTGGCACATGCCGGGTCATATCTATTCAAAGCTGCATCGATACCATGATGCCGTGTATCAGCAGGAAGCGTCGGCTCGCGTGGATTACTTCCACATGATGAACGATCGCGTTCTTCCCGATCAGATTCACAACTTCGCTCATAATAACGAATGGTGCATTCGCAACATGATCTCGATCGGCCGTGCTCATGATGCCGAAAATCTTGCTCGTAATATGCTGAGCCTGCCGCGGCACCCGAAATATAATTCGCTCGACAAATCAGGAAGCTTCAAATACGGTCGTGATCGACTGTTGAATGTGCTCGAGAGCTTCGAAATGTATCCAGCGATCGTGGCCCTGGACGGTACATCGTGGCTGGAAGAGACGGGTGATGCCGACATCGACCTGCGCCGCAATCGCTCGATTGGTTCGGCTCTGGCGGCGGTTGGTGCAGAAAATCAGACGGTCGTTTACCGCGATCGGCTGCAAAAGCTGCTGGATGAAGAGAAACAAAAGCAAACCGCAGCAGTTACGGAAGCTGAATCAAAATCCCGTGAAGCCAAGCCTGATGATAAGTCAGACGAAAAGGCTCGAGAAAAGGCCATCGAAAAAGCAAAAAAGGATGCCGAGGACAAGTTCAAAGGAAAGATTGAAGGACTGGAAAAGGCGACCTTCGAAATCGACGCTCGAATGGCAACATTCAAAGGCGAACACGAAAAGGCTTTAGACCTCTACAACAAGGCCGGTGTATCGAATGACGATCAAATCGCAGCCATGCTTCGCGCCGGCAAGACCGAAGACGCAATCAAGAAAGCAGAGCAAAATATCAAGTCGAATCCCAACGAAGTGAGAGCCCTTGCCGGTCAGATTGAAGCATTGTTCGTTGCTGGCAAAAAAGAGGAATCGAAGGCCACTTTTGAGCAGTTGCGAAAGATTTCATCGACGATCGATCTCGACGTTCCGCCAATGGTTCGGTTGACTCCCATCGCTGCTGATTTCGGATATGCACCTGACTGGCGGCTACCTCGTGAACTTCCCAACGATATTGGTTCGCGACCAAATCTGGATTCCCTGGGACCGATTGGCTGGTCGCCGCGCGAAGCTCCGGATTGGGCCTTGCCGGATATCGACGAAAAAGTGCGTTCGCTCAAGGACTATCGTGGTCGGCCAGTGATAGTCGTTTTTTATCTCGGATACGGCTGCCTGCATTGCGCCGAACAGCTGCAGGGGATTGCGTTGAAATTTCAAGACGTGAAGGCTGCTGGGTTTGAGGTCATTGCGATCAGTACTGATCAGCAGGTCAATCTGAAGCGTGCCTCTGAAGGATTGGAGCAGCCGCTGCCTTTTCCGCTCGTCGCTGATCCGGAGATGACAGTCTTCCGCGAGTATCGCTGCTACGACGACTTCGAAAAGGCCGCTTTGCATGGAACATTCATTGTAGATCCGCAGGGGAAAATTCGCTGGCAGGATATCAGCTACGATCCGTTCATGGATGTTGATTTTCTGCTCAAAGAAGGAAAGCGATTGTTGTCGTTTGATCCTGGCAAACCGGTAACACCTGTGATCAATGCAACGACGGCTGCGGTGAGGTAGGCAGCAGAACCGTCCACGACACATAGAAGCCAGTTCGCGCATCTCAACGAGAGCCGACACCAGAAGGCCGCACGTCCACGGGAGTCTCAGCGAGATCAATCGGAGCCAGCGGCCATGATGACGAAACCCCTGGGGCATTTCTCAGCATTGCTGATGGAGAAGATTGTCGACACGGACAATCTCGAACGTGCCTGGAAGAAAGTGCGATCGAACCGCGGAGCCCCTGGCCCCGATGGGATCACGATCGACGACTTTCCGGAAGACTTCCGAGCACACTGGTCGGTGATCCGACAACAACTTCTGGATGGCACTTACGTTCCGGGCCCTGCTCGGCGCAAGTCCATCGACAAGCCAGATGGCGGTCAGCGCGACCTCGGCATTCCAAACGTGATCGAGCGTCTGATTCAGCAAGCCATCTTGCCCTTAAGGGTAAGTAGTGGCGGGTGTAGTTTTAATGATGAACGACCCAAGTAAGCATACAAAGCCAGTGTTCTAATTAGCAAATAATTCTAGCAACATCGGTGGCGCACACCGAAGCGTTGAAGACACTATCGGCACGACGCCACATGGCTTCGGTCACATCGACCGAAACTCAGAAGTCACCTCGCTGCCGAATGTACTTTTTGTACGCGACGACGCATCACCGTCGGATGAAGTAGTATCATTCTCCAAGACACGAATTCCATGTCCAACATTGCAATTGTGAATGTCCCTGATGACAGAAACGCCCTGTTCCCGCTTATCAGTAAGGTACGTTACCCATCATTCAAAATCGGGCAGCGGAGGTGGCGGAGAGTTATTACGCGCACTCGGACTAACTCAGAGAAGAAAAGACTTCAGCAACGTTCCGACGTACGACACTTTTTCCCGCAGCGACGGCGAAAGCGTTGCGTCAACATCAACCCCCACGGCCTGGGCCTGAGGAAAAAAATCTCGACGGGATTTCTTCAGTCGAGTCTTCGGTTGTT
>JAYVNW010000791.1:0-4633 GCA_043758225.1 Candidatus Kuenenia sp.
AACACTTGGCAGCTTGGCCGTACTTTGCGGGATTCTTGTTGCGGTGTCGCTTGCAGCCGTCAACGGATTGATAGCCTTTTGTCGGCGTAAGTGGACCTCCAACAATTTAGGATTTGACGCTGGCGGCTAGAGAATGGGCTACGTGGTTTAACCTGATTCTGCCCAGCTTCAAATCCCTGTTCAGCGGAGACGCGGGGTAGTCGGGGCGAGGTGGATAGGCCAAACATCCACAGAGACGCCACCGAAACTTGCAAGCAAGTTGCCTTTTAGGGTATTGCTTCTGCCAGCCTTCTGCAATGGATCCTGTGGCGTGGCATTCCTCCGTGAACTCCGTGTTCTCCGTGGTAAATTCTGCGATTCGTTGATTACCACGGAGTTCACGAAGAGCACGGAGTCCAAACGGGAAGTTTGCAATTGCCACCGAAAAATGCGCCGCTAAGCAGCTCAGCTTGATCATGGCTTTTACGCACAATCGATGCTCGATCACCTTCGCTCTTTGGCAACCCGCGATGGTATTGGTACAATTTTACTTACTCAGAATCACTCGCCTCGTTTACGGCGGTGGCGTTAAAACTTCCCGCTTTGCGGCCTACTCCAAGGAAACCCAATGCCTACTCCCAACTACAACGCGGTAATTCGCCAAGATGGCGAATGGTGGATCGGCTGGATCGAGGAAGTGCGCGGTGTTAACTCGCAAGGGGCCACGCGCGACGAGTTGATCGCAAACCTGCGCGAGGCGCTCGCAGAAGCAATCGAGCTAAATCGCGATGATGCTCGTAAGGCTGCCGGCGCTGCCTACGATGAAGTAGCGATCCAGCCGTGAAGCGACGTGACTTGATTCGGCATCTTCTCGTACACCGGTGCGAACTTGTTCGAGAAGGCGGCAATCACTCTTGGTGGGTCAACCCACTGACCGGCGCACGATCTGCGGTGCCACGGCATCGCGAAGTGTCAGACTACCTTGCACGTAAGATTTGTCGCGATCTAGGCATCCCAGAACCGTAGGCCAACGATCGATTGGCTAGCCTACGGCACGACATGTACCATCATCAGATCATGCGTCTCGCCAAGCCAGTTCGTGTGACCGACAATAATCACTTTGCTGCCAGACGTCAGCACCTGATGCCGCTCGCCCCATTTAAATACGAATGCCAGCAAAGCGTCAGCTGACTGCTGCACGACGCGACTGAAAATCGGCGTTACGCCCCAATACAAACACATTCGCCGAGCGACATCTTCGCGGTCTGTAAAAGCTAAAACCGGTACGTGGCCTCTGAGTCGCGAAAGCGCCAGTGCCGTGCGTCCGGTGACGGTGGCGACAACAATCAAATCGGCATTCAGATATTCGGAGGCTGCAATTGCACCTCGCGTTACTGCCTCGGTAATCGGCCTTGCACGGCGAACTTCGTCATCGCGAAGATCCTTCAGGCTGGCAGCATTCACAAGTGGCTCGGCTTCCGCAGCAATTCGATCCATCATACGCACACATTGCACTGGATTATGGCCGATCGCAGTTTCGCCCGATAACATCACGGCGTCAGTTCCATCAATCACTGCGTTGGCGACGTCAGTGACTTCGGCACGGGTCGGCAACTCGTTTGTCTGCATGCTGTCGAGCATCTGAGTTGCCGTGATTACAGGAATTCGCAGTTCATTGCAGCGACGAATGATCTGCTTCTGCAGAATCGGGACGCGGCTGATTTCGGCTTCAACGCCAAGGTCTCCCCGAGCCACCATGACGGCATCTGTCACGTGAAGTATGTTGTCCAGATCTGCTACGGCTTCGGTCTTTTCGATCTTCGCAACAATGAGCGGAACAACTTTCGGTCGATGTGATTCGATCAGTCGCTTCAACTCAACAATGTCTTCGGCCTGTCGGACAAAACTCAGACCGATAAAGTCGATTTGATTCTGCAATGCCCATTCCAGATCCTTGCGATCCTTCGCCGTGACACTAGGGGTACTCAGTGCGACTCCAGGCAGATTGACACCCTGGCGGCTGCGAATCCTGCCCGCCTGAATGACCTGGCAACGAACCCAGGCAGACTGTGAGTCCTTCTCAAGCACAACCATGGCCACCGTACCGTCAGCCAGCAAAATTCTGTCGCCGGGTTTCACGTCGTCGATCAATGGTTCGTATGTGCATGTCAGATCAGCAGGCTCACTGGAGACCACGCCGCGAACAAAACGAAATGCAGCTCCTTCTGTGCAGAAGATGTCGCCACCGGAGATTTCTCCAAGGCGAATTTTGGGTCCCGAAAGATCCGCCAACAAACCGATTGGACAACCAAGTTCAGCGGAGACCAGGCGAATCTTGCGAACCATTTCCGACAGCCACGAATACTCCCCGTGGGCAAAATTCAGTCGAAAAATATCGACGCCACTGATCACCAGTTCTCGCAGCACTTCAACCGATTCACTAGCTGGCCCGACCGTCGCAATAATACGAGTCTTCACCAATTTTTGACGAACAGGGATGCGATGTACACCTGAAACGGACATTCAAATCTCTCCTGAGTTGCCGACAAAAAACGAATCCGCGTTCAATGATTTCCATACCTACAAATGCACAGGAATGAAGCGTTGCTGCTCGCCAGGCTGTGGTAATTCCGGAGGATCGATCCACGGAATGGGACGATTGCCCCGAAGGCAACCCTGAATAGTCGATTTGAATTGTTTGGTGAGCAGCATGAGCAGTTCTCGTTCCGAAGTCCCATCAGCGGTGATCCCTGTCAGGTTTGCAACCCGCGCAGTCAATCGATTGGTCGTGGCATCTCGATTTAAGATTACGATGCAGCTGAAAACAGGTACCGAAGCTCCACCAGTTCCACAGGAGGACTCATTTACTTGAGGCAGAAAATTGGAGGAACTCATTGAGTTGTTCCTGAACGCAAAATGGTCTCAAAATGTGGAGACGAAGCGTAACACACCTCGATTTTTTTTGGCGAGTTTCACGCACCCATCACGTCACAAATTGAAATCGTTGTCAGCCATTGGGCTGTAGTTTTCGAACCGCATATATTCTTTGCGCCACGTGAGACGTATCAGACCCGTCGGTCCACTACGATGCTTCGCGACGATGATCTCTGCTTCTCCCGGACGATCCTCAGGATCGTACGCATCGGGACGATGAAGAAACATGACCATGTCCGCGTCCTGCTCGATCGAACCGCTTTCTCGCAAGTCGGCAAGTCTAGGTCGCTTGTCTTCACGCAGTTCGACGCCTCGATTCAACTGAGCCAGTGCGATCACAGGGATCTTGAGTTCCTTCGCCAAAAATTTAAGTCGCCGCGAAATCTGAGCGATCTGTTGTTCTCGCGGAGAACTCTTGTCGTCTGGTTCAATCAACTGCAGGTAGTCGATAATAATCACTCCCAACGGCGATTTGCGATGTTGTCGCCGAGCGATCGCTGCCATTTGAGTCATCGTGCGGGCAGGCTTATCGTCAATGAAAAGTGGTAATTTTGAAAGATCATCCGACGCCTGCACCATGGCATCATGCTGCGCGTCGGTGAGCGTTCCTGCTCGAATGGCATGGCCATCAATACGTGCCGTGATAGACAAAAATCGCTCAGCAAGCTCAAGATTTGACTGTTCAAGACTGAAGAGTAGTACGCCCTTTCCGGACTTTCGAGCCACAGCTTCAGCAATGTTACACACTAACGCCGTCTTTCCCATACTGGGACGGGCGGCAAGGATGATAAGTTCGGTCGGCTGAAAGCCTGTCGTCTGACGGTCGAGATCTGTGAATCCGCTGGTGATCCCCGTTACGTCTCCGGCCTTGGATTGACGTTCCTCCAAACGAGCGAATGCTTCCAAAAGGATGTCAGCAATTGCAAAACTGCCAGTGTCACCCTGCGATTCCAAAATCGAAAAAATTCGCCGTTCTGCACTTTGCAACAGCCCTTCAACGTCGTCGCTGGCTTCGTAGCTTTCGCTCAGGATTTCCGTACACGCGTAGATCAAACTACGCTGCATCCATTTTTCGCGAACGATGGTCGCGTAGTATCGTACGTGAGCCGCATGCGGCACTGCTTCCAGAATTTGGGCCAGATACCCCGCACCACCGACGTCTTCGTAGTGGCCGCTGCGTACCAGTTCTTCCGCAAGCGTAATAGCGTCGATGCCACGGATACCGTTTTCATACAGGCGATGTATCGCAGAATACATCTTCTGATGCGCGTCACTGTAGAAGTGTTCGGCTTTAAGCGATTCACCGACTTCATCAATGGCCTCATTCATCAGCAGAATACTACCGAGAACGCCGCGTTCGGCGTCCAGATTCTGCGGCGGAAGTCTGAGTCTGTCGTCTGCCATCGATCCTGATGTTCCTGAGTTCCTGTGAGCACCTCAAAAAGTTGCCCTATCCAACAAAAATCCTCAGACAACTCAATGCCTGAGGATTCTGTTTTATCAAATCGAAGTAGATGCGAAAGCAACTACGGTCCTATGTGCAGGAACTCAGCCGCTGGTTGCTGATGGCACAACCCAGACTTTGACTTCGCTCTGTACTTTTTCGTGGAACTTCAATTTCACGGTATACATGCCAAGCTCTTTGATCGGCCCGTCAAGGCGAACGTTTTCAGCTTCAACAGGATGACCAGCAGCCTTGAGCGCTTCGCTGATATCTTTT
>JAYVNW010000792.1:0-2023 GCA_043758225.1 Candidatus Kuenenia sp.
TGAGTATCGCGGTTGATGTTCGGGCTCAGGATGTTGTCTATAACCGCGATGTGCGGGCGATCCTGGCGGAGAATTGTTTCTCTTGTCATGGGTTCGATAAAAAAACTCGCGAAGCAGGATTGCGACTCGACACTGCCGACGGTTCGACGGCGGTTTTGGAATCTGGCAGCGCAGCCATCGTTCCGGGGAAAGTGGATGAAAGCGAATTGCTGAAACGAGTCTTCAGCGACGATGACAGTACGCTGATGCCGCCACCAGAATCCGGTAAACAACTTACGCCCGAACAGAAGAATATTCTGAAGGCATGGATCGCTCAGGGGGCGGAATATCAAAAGCACTGGGCGTTCATTCCGCCCGCAAAAACGGAACCTCCTACGGCCGATAACAACAGCACTATCCACCACAACGCGGTGGATGCATTCATTCAGGATCGACTGAAACTAGCCGGAATCACGCCATCTCCTGCTGCTGATCCTGTGACGTTGATGCGACGTGTCAGTCTGGATTTGACCGGACTGCCTCCAACAATCACCGAGGTCAACGCGTTCCTGAAAGAGTACGAACATGACCCCGAAACGGCATACAGCAAGCTGGCCGATCGGCTCTTGAAAAATCCTCACTACGGCGAACGCTGGGGACGCTGGTGGCTTGATCAGGCGCGTTACGCCGACAGTAACGGCTACTCAGTCGATGCGCCACGAAGCATCTGGAAATACCGCGACTGGGTCGTTAACGCACTCAACGAAGATCAGCCGTTCGATCAGTTCACGACAGAGCAACTCGCGGGAGATCTGTTGCCCAACGCAACGGTCGCACAACAAGTCGCGACGGGATTTCATCGCAACACGCCGATCAATCAGGAAGGCGGAATTGATCCGGAACAGTTTCGCATCGATAGTGTGTTTGATCGAGTCGCAACGACCGGCACCGTCTGGCTTGGTCTGACCATCGGCTGTTGCCAGTGCCACGACCATAAGTTCGATCCAATCAGACACGACGAGTACTATCAGTTCTTCGCCTTCTTCAATCAGCAGGATGAGCCGAGTCTCACGGTGTATCCGCCGGAAGTCGATTCGTCTGCGTTGAATGCGGAGAAGAAGCAACTCGAAGCTTCACTTGCCAAAGTGATGGACAATTTCACCGATCAACTAGACGAATGGGAATCGGTGCTTACCGAGCCACAGCGTAAGAACTTTTCGAAAGAGGTTCAGAAAACTTTGGCAACAGACAAGAAAAAACGGAACACATCGCAACGCATAGAACTCTTCAGCCAGAGCCCCTGCGCCAATGATCAGGATTTCATCCAACAACAAGAACGTATCCAGGAAATCGACAAGTTATTGGCGTCCGGCGTTTCGACGTTCGTCATGAAGGAACAAGCTCAGCCTCGCAAAACTACGGTCTTCATCAAAGGCGATTTCACACGACCGGACAAAGAAGTCACATGCGGAACGCCGTCTGTTCTGCCGCCACTTTCCGCGACTGACAAACCGGTCAATCGCCTGGATCTGGCACGATGGATAGCATCATCGAACAATCCGCTCACGTCGAGGGTCATCGTCAATCGAGTCTGGCAGCAGTACTTTGGACGCGGACTTGTTGAAACGGAAAATGACTTCGGACTTCAAGGCTCTGCACCGTCGCATCCGGAACTGCTGGACTGGCTGGCACTGGATTTCACTGAAAACGGCTGGAGTCTGAAAGAACTGCATCGACGTATCGTGATGTCGCATACGTATCGTCAATCGTCTCGGGACCGAACGGAATTGAAGACCAAAGATCCTGGCAACTACCTGCTGGCGCGTCAGCAACGAATGCGACTGGACGCCGAAATTGTCCGTGATGTGGCATTGTCAGCCAGTGGCTTGCTGAGTTCCAGACTTGGCGGCCCACCAGTTTATCCACCGATACCTGGGGGCGTGATGGGACAGGGACAAGTCAATCGGGAATGGAAGGTCAGCGAAGGCGAAGACCGTTATCGCCGAGGACTCTACACATTCATCTACCGTGCAACTCCACCGCC
>JAYVNW010000793.1:0-2295 GCA_043758225.1 Candidatus Kuenenia sp.
TCGAAGATCAAGGCTATTTCCATGACAACCAAACCAACAACGTCGCCTGTCATTTCATCGCGGAACGTTAACTTCTGGTTCGGTGACGCAGACCTCAGGAAACAAGTGCTGTTTGACGTGTCTCTGGAAGTCGCATCCGGTGAGATCGTTCTGCTGACGGGCCCCAGCGGCAGCGGCAAGACCACTCTGCTGACACTCATCGGAGCGCTGCGACGCGTCAGAAGCGGTGAACTCGACGTACTGTCGCGATCACTGCATGCAGCCAGCATGGAAGATCTGGTGGAAGTGCGGCGAGACATCGGATTCATTTTTCAACAACACAATCTGTTGCCGTTCATGACGGCGCGGCAGAATGTGGAGCTGATGTTTCAATTGCATCCCGAAATCAGCCGCAGTGAAGCTTCAGAAAAAACAGTCGAGATCCTGACCAGCGTAGGGCTTGTCGATCGACTGGACTATCATCCCGCTCGACTTTCCGGCGGCCAGAAACAACGCGTCGCCGTGGCCCGAGCACTTGTGACAACCCCCAGTTTAATACTGGCCGACGAACCCACAGCAGCGCTGGACAGTCAATCGGGGCGCGATGTCGTTACGTTGCTCCAGGAATTGGCGAGGTCTCACAACACACCGATTTTAATGGTGACTCACGATCCACGGATTCTGGACGTCGCAGATCGCATTATCAACATGGAAGACGGACGCGTTCACTCAGTGGCATAAACTTCGTGCCGTTTGAGAGCAACGTAAATTCTATACGACGATGACAATAAGCACTGAGGGTGATGTTTTTCGCATAGCGCAAGGCCGGTCAAAAAGTAGCAGGCACTCTTCGTGTGCCGTCCGCCAAGATGCGAAATCACTATACGGCTTGCGGCTGCGGCACATGGAATGTGCCTGCTACTATAAATAATTGAACAATATTACCGTTCAACGAATTCTGCTTAATAACTTGAGCATGGGTGTTGACGTTTGCGAACGGAAACATCCAACACATTTCGAGGACACCGTGATGCCACAGGAAAATCATTTTCAGCACCAGCAGTATCCCACGGTTCCTGCGATTGAACCGGTTTTGAAAATTCTGAGCGTCGAAGATGCCACGAGGACCGATTTTTCGAGACTGCACACCGTCCTGAAAATTGGCCGCGTCATCGTTGTACACGGAACGTTCATGGGAGACGATCCGTTTGGTATCGCTGAAATTCTTAAGTCAGTCGCGGAATCTGTGCCGTTGCTTGCTGGACAATTGAATCGACTGGCCGAAATATCGCTGGAAATGACTCGGCCATTTACAACTTCAATGGCAGGCGACGTCGGCAACTATCACGAACCGTATCGCGAACGGTTTCAGGAACTTGTCGGAGACGATCCGCAGGTCGAACTTCTCAGCCCTACGTGGACTGGACAAAACCACCATCTGGCCCGAGCTGACCTGGCCGTGCGACTGCTGCATCAGTTGCTTGTACGACCGCTGCTGCCCGATCAGAATGTTCTTCTGTGGGGACATTCTCACGCAGGAAATGCATTTGCATTGCTGACAAATCTGCTGGCGAATCACAAACCCAGTGTGCAGTTGTTCTTTGAAGCGGCAGCACAGGACGGAGTGCCTCACTGGGATGAAGTCCGCAACAATCTGCAGCTCGCATCTTCGCCGCATCCGTTGGCCAGACGCATCAACATCGCGAGTTTTGAAACTCCCGTGCGATATGGCTGGGACAATGATGGCTATGACCAATTAGTTCATGTGATTTTTCATCGTCCGTATAATGCGACGTCACCGACAATGGCAAAGCCTCTTTTCCCGCCTCACTCAGCGACTGATGTGGCGAATGCAAAATGGGGCGACTGGGTTCAAACCTTTGCGATCACAGGGACGGATGTTTCGACGATGCCGACTCGGACGATCAACCAGAATCTCGCCACAGTGCTGGAATCAAATCTGCCCGAACCGCAGCACGGCCTGGACACTCGCTGGATCATGCCCAGGGAAGTCCGCGACACTTGCGTCCGTTGGAAAGCTGGGACGCGTTGTCACGCTGATGGACGTAATTTCCTGGTAGACTACGAACCAAGTGGCGATTTTTCGGTGACAGGCCGTCCGCTTGAGCTCAGTCTACTCGGCCATGGCGTCGCCACGACAGTCCGCTGGCTACCCACACACCTGAAGTTAATTATTGAAGCCATGCTGACCTGAACAGTGTGTGCCCTATGGTGGATCGTGTTTTATGAACGCTCGGCAACTGGAAAAACATGGAATCCCAGGCATGCCGTAAGCCACGCCATTCGAGTGATTGA
>JAYVNW010000794.1:0-2237 GCA_043758225.1 Candidatus Kuenenia sp.
GGTGTTTCGAGATGAGACGGTTCGATCTGGTAGCTCGATTCGCCCGCATCCAAATCCAAAGACAGTGTGAGCGAATCACCACCACGTTTTTCGGATCGGGCCTTGGCGCGTTCGTTGGAAACGTAGTTCCTGATCGCTGCAAGTAAGAATGCGCGGAATCGTCCGCGATCCTGATCTAGCCTGGCAAGCGTGTCCTTTTCGAGCAGGTTTACGAAGAAACCCTGCGTAAGATCCTGTGCTTCCTGGACACTTGTCACCAGCCGACGCACGTACGCATACACCGGGGGCCAGTATGTCTCGCAGAGTGACTCCAGTGCCTGTTTGGATTCACGCGTGGTGCCCTGTCCGGCCGCGAGTACGATGCTCCATCGCGTCGTCACGAATCGCTCACCGTTGTGTTGGTTGTCCGGGACATGGGTAGACATAGCGGCACTGTAATGGTAGTGCTGAAGTCAAATCCCGCGATGTTCGGGAGATTCTGAACGGGAAACGAAATGGCTTCGATGATCTATACTAAGACATGGCGGCCGATCCCCATGGATTGCCCCTCCGACTCGGACCGTTTCACATCCACTTACCGAGTCTACGGCGTTCAGCCTGCTGAAAATCGTGCATGTCAATCTTCCCTTGAAATCGTGTGCGTTGAGTCTCACATGAAGAATAACCATTGAGACGACTCCTGTGATTCTGCAGTACCAGAAATTGAGAGTCAAGCTCCCGGAGATGAGCTCGGAACAGATAGCGGTGTCTAATTGACAGGTCTGCGGAACAGCGTCACGAGGCCAATACGAATTGCCAGCACGTCGCCATTGTCATCAACGGTCAGGTGATGAAATGCCGAAGCAAGCAAAGCGAACAGTAGGCCCACACCGCCGCCGATATAGACGCCTTGGCTGTCTATTTGCCGACTGGCTGGCGCAGGAACGAACCGCTGCATTCCAGGTAAGCGTCTGTTGAAACGCCGAAAAATGAACAACGATTTTCGCTGCGATGACATTTCCACGGCCTCATTGTGACAGTGTGATTTTCTTTCGGTTAAAGATACTGCAACGGGATTAGAATTCGTCCCTACGAAGAACCAATTGTCTTTCAACGGTAAGCTTTACGGCGAGTTCCAAAGCGGCGATATGATTCGCATCGAAGGAGGAAATGTCTTCGTAAATGAGAAACAGCGAAAGCAGGAGTGAACAGGAGGAGTGCCGCCAGGAACTCCGAGCGACGACCAGTCACCTTGTCCAACAGTCTACCGAACACATCACTTCATTGTCTTTGAGACAATGAAGCCGCCAGTCAATCCGAAAACGCAGATGCCGAGGAAGGCAAATCCCGCAAAAACGTGTTCGTAACGGAATTTCTGGGCCAATCCGCCGCAGATCAGCCCAAATATGACGGCACCCAAGCCAACGAACAGTTTTGCTTTGGTGTTGCGAGTCATTGAACTTGGCCTGCGTGAGATAGTCCACGGACTGATGGTCTCTAGCCGGGATTCGACTTGACGCCGCTACTATGGCTACGGATACTCTTGGCAGCCATTTGTTTGGAGAGAAGGCTGCCTGTGCATCGCTTTGTAAGTATCATGACCGTTGTTTCACTCCTGCTTTGCACGTTTTCGTGCGCGAGCGGGATGTGCTGCGTTGTGTCGAGCGCCAAGCAGGATATGTCTCCACCGATTGAGCGATGCTGCAAATGCTGCAAGCAGTCTGAACCTGCATCGAATGCCCCAAACTCAGACGACGAACGGTTGCCTGAGCCCTGTTCCTGTCAGGGAGTTTGTGCTGGCGCGATTATCGCAAAGGCAGATACTCTGCTGACGGCGGCGGTGTCTTGCGGCTTTCCTCCGGCGATTGTTGAATCGCACGTATGTTGCGCAACGCAGCATGGCAGTCAGTTGAGTTTCACTGACGATCCGCGTGATTCATGCCACAGCGGACGCATACTTCGGCTCCACGTTTGCTCCTTGACGTGTTGAGCGCTGCGCTCTGATCAGTGCCAGCCCGAAAGTCGATTGGACTTGCAGTCCGATTCAAATTCGCCGCGCAGGGATATGTATCCCGCGAGCTTTGACATGACGGGCAGTAATGCCCATATCTACTGAATATCGCCGTCGCGAAGACTCACACCATGTTATTCCGCTTGCTCCCGTGGGAGTATGCCATCCGAAATCTCTTTCGACGTCCGATCCGGACAGCCTTAACGCTGTTTGGTTTGACGATTGTCGTGTGTCTGGTCTTTGCGGT
>JAYVNW010000795.1:0-1500 GCA_043758225.1 Candidatus Kuenenia sp.
GGAAACTCAGAATGCTCCGTCGTCTATTTCAATTTGTTTGATCAGACAGTAACTGTTGATGAACTTAAAGATCGCGTCTATCCGTATGACCTCGACGCGCCGATCTGCCTGTGCTTTGGCTTCACGTATGACGACGTCGATCATGATTCGCGGCATGCTGTTCCGCATCGCATCCGTGAACTGGTGACAAAATCAAAATCACCTGACGCACGCTGTCAGGCACTTGCCGTGGACGGTCAATGCTGCCTCCGCGAAGTGCAGCGGCTGTATCTGAAGTTAAAGTCTGGGATGATTCAGTAAAACGAGACTTCAGCGGAGTCCTGACACGGATGAATCCCGACGGGCCGTGGACGAGTCCTGCTTCAGAACTCCGCTTCTCAAGCTGCACCTGGTTTACGTGAGAAAAATTGCCCTTCGGTGACATCGGCAAGTCTAAATCCATCAAACGAATTCCGGGAAGTCGGCATTTCTGGAACGATAAAACTCCAATGGGTGCAAAACTTCTGGCCATCAGAGGCAGCCGTTGCCGCATTTGTTAACATGCCAAGCTATTCAGGGACCGAAGCAATGGCTTTGGGTATTTCGTAACAAACAAGTGACAATCGCCATGGGAAGAAGTTTCGAAAATCGTAAGGCCTCGATTTTTAAGACCGCAGGCATCAAATCCAAACTGTATTCCAAATACGGCACGCTGCTGTACGTCGCGGCGAAGAATGGAGTCCCCGACCCTGACAACAATCCGTCTCTGCGACACCTGATTGAACGTGCCAAACGCGATCAAGTGCCGAGTCACGTTATCGACAAAGCCATCGAAAAAGCAAAAGGTGTCGGGGGTGCAGACTTTGCCACTGTTCGCTACGAAGGATTCGGACCCGGCGGTTGCTCGGTCATTATCGATTGTCTGACAGACAATAACAATCGAACGATTACAGATGTTCGTACCGCGTTCACACGCACTGCCGCAAAACTTGGCGCAGCGGGATCGGTAGCACATCTGTTTGATCATCTGGCGGTCTTGACGATCAAGGGTGACGATCCGGATGTCGTGCTGGAAGCTATGCTGAATGCCGACATCAATGTCGACGATGTCGAATGCGAAGATGGACGTGTCACGCTGTATGCCCCGGCGAGTGAATTCTATAAAGCCAAGACCGCACTAATGGAAGCGTTTCCAGGTACTGATTTACTGACGCAGGAAATCACTTTTCTTCCTCAAGCGTACAAAGAAATCAGTGCGGAAGATGCGCCCAACTTTGAAAAGTTCATCAACCTGCTCAACGATTGTGAGGACGTTCAGGAAATTTACCACAACGCCATTCTGCCAGGCTGATTGATAGAAAAAATGCCAAATCAGACTCGCATTGTATCGCCTGGGCCACGTCCGGAAACGGTTCAGACCTCAATCGGTGAGATTCTTTCGCCGCCTGCAAACTGGTCATTGCTGCTCCCCGGCGATGCAGGGCTGACTCGTCGAGTCAAAGCTGCCGGACCATCGTGGAC
>JAYVNW010000796.1:0-5523 GCA_043758225.1 Candidatus Kuenenia sp.
TGAATGATCAGGGTGTCGTTGTGCCCGGTGTGTTTCCGGGCGGGTTTCGGGAAGCAACACTGTTGTCGCTCGATCCGGGTGTAGTCTACAACTTTTTTGATCACCCAAACGCTGAGGCAATCACGCGACTCGACGGCAGCGTCGAACTTCATTACACGAGAAATCTTGGCGGCGGCAGTAACTATGCTGCCGATATTCCCTTCCGTCAGCCCTTGATGTTTACCTCGACCAGAATTACCGACCTGCTGAACATGTCCGCAGGTTTCTCCATGGAGTTGAACCATAAAACGCGTATTCAGGTAGCGGCCGTCGTCCCGTTTTTCACTGCGGATGCGATTAACCGCCGCGCCTTTGACTCTGAGTTCATTTTCAGTATCAACCGGTTCTATTGAGAGACCGGATGACAGAGGCCAGAGCCTCACTGCGCGAATATCAGGGATTCTGATCAGGTGAACGCTCGTCGAGTTGCAGCATTTTCGTCGCAATCGCTTCACACTGGTCCAATGCGCTGGAATCCTGCCCGGCCTGTCGACGACCTTTGATTGCTTCCAGGCACTGACTGGCAAGCCGCGCTCGTCTGGCGGTTTCGAACTGCAGATGGGCCACAACAATTGAGTAAGCCAGAATCCAGATTCGAGACTCTTGAAAAGCGGCGTTATCGATTGGCGTTTCTTCTGGTGTTGTTCCATACAGACCCTGCCGGGCGGTCTGCACGTGAACTAAATAAGACTTTCGATTTTCGTCTGCGGCAACATTCTCCGCGCTGGAAACGCCCTCAAGCGGGGTCAGGATCCTCAGCGTCCGCGCCAGTCGCACTGCAGCGATAAACTCCGAGTCGATCATTCGGGAGGCAGTCCCGCTGAGTTCAGATTCCCTGGGCAGGTACTCGAAGGCCCGATTCAACTGATTGACAGCCGCGGCGTTTAGGTTCGCAGGATTGAAGGAATTGGAATTCTGTTCGATGGCCGTTTCCAGGTCATCGACAATCAGTTCCAGCGCACGTTCAAGAGCGATTCTGGCCACTGTGCGGCGGGTGGGCATGTCACCAGGGTTCATCGCCAAAACGATACTCGCATCTCTTTCAGCATCTTCAATCGCGGCAAACGCCGCCTCATCCTTGACGGCAGCCATCAGGTATTTCGACAACTGACATTCGGCAAACTGCCGCCTTGCTTCAACGTCCCATGCATGCGAACTGAGGTAGAACGAAAGTGCGTCGGCGGCTTCGTTCAGTGCTTCCATGGCCTCTTGTGACTTGCTGTCCACCCGTGACAATAATACAGCCAGATTTGCCTTTCCCACGATGATGTCGCGCGCCAGTGCATCCCGCTCGCCCGCATCAACCGGAAGAACCTCCGCCAGCGCTGATGCCTGTTGACGCTTCTCGTTTGCCACTCGAAACAATCGCTGTGCTTCCCGAACGGATTCGGGGGCGGGCGACACATGCCGCTGGATGATTGGTTCCGCCAGACGATTGGCATTGTTCATAAACACGTTCGCGAGCAACCTGAGCGACTTGGGTTTTCGGGGATCGTCATCGGGCAGTTCCCGGACGACGGCTTCGCGAATCAATTGTGCGTCATCCAGCCAGATCTGCGCATGCTGGTCCTTTGGACGCACCTGCTCCATCGCCACCAGCGTCGTTGCGAGGTCGGCTCTGGAATCCAGATCGAGAGCGTCGCTGACCGACAGACGATTCTGGATCTCCTTTGCCCGCTGAAGTTCTTCAAATGCCGCATCCGATTGCTCTGCTTCCTGCAAACTCCGTCCATTGATGAAGTGCAGCGTGGCAATTGCACGCTGGCTGCTCTGGTCTCGGGTGGTCACCGGCGCATAGGTCAGCTCATCCAGTCGATCGCGGCCCTCCTGCATCAGCCGGACGCGAAGGTCGTTAAAGGCTGGCTGACGAAATGCATCATTTTGGTCGATCTGCAGGTAAAAATGATTGACGGCTTCCAGGGCGAGGACGGCCTGCTGCTGGGCATCAAACATGAATTTTATAGACACAACAAATCCGACCACAAGTGCCAGCACCAGTGCACCCGCAAGACCCGCAGTCCTGGGGTGACGTTGGCACAACCGCCAGAAATGTCCGAAGGGCCCGATTCGCCTTGCGGACACCGGTCGACCATCAAGAAACGCCTGAAGGTCTGCGGCAAAGGCACCGGCCGAGGCATAACGCTGCTCAGGTTGTTTCATCAGACACTTGAGGCAGATGTTCTGAATGTCGCGCGAGACAGCGCGGTCGTTTCGCTGTGGTGGAATCGGATCGACTTCCTGGACGTTCCGCGTGAAACTGGCAATGTCACCTGCGTAAGCGATAGGAACCCGACCGGAGATAAGTTCGTAGAGCATGGTTCCCAGCGAGTAAATATCGGCCGCTACCGTCACACTGGCAGCGTCCCGAAATTGTTCGGGAGCCATGTAATTCATGGTGCCCATCGCGGTATCGTCCTGCGTCAGAGCCGTGTCAGAATCGACCAGCTTCGCCAGGCCGAAGTCGGTGACCATCGGGATCTTCCCATCCTGCATCAGGATGTTTTCCGGCTTCAGATCCCTGTGGATGACCCCGCGACGATGTGCATGATCAATCGCATCGGCAACTGCCAGCATCACCTCGGCAATTCGTCGAACAGGGATCGATGTGACAGATTTAATGAAATCCCGAAGACTGCCTCCCTCGATGAGATCCATCTCGTAATACAACTGACCGGCAGTATTGTGAATGCTGTGAATGGGCACAATATTGGGATGTGTTAACCGAGCGGCCGCCTGTGCTTCGATGAGAAACCGCTGCTGATAGAGTTGTTCGCGTTCCGGGCTGCCAACGGATTTGTTCTGTTGAATCAGTTTGACTGCAACAATCCGTCCCAGTTGCCGATTTTTCGCCTTCCATACGACACCCATTCCGCCGCTGGCGATGGGTTCGATGAGTTCAAATTCATCGATGCCTGAAGGCTGGTCCGGCGACTGAGTGGCTGGACGATCTTTCATTAAGAAACCGCGAATGGACGCCTCAGCCTTTGCGAGGTCCGCAACCAGCAGTGGGCACGCCCGGAGAATGGGAAATCGCTGAACATATTGGTCCGTTGTCGGACAACCGACCGTGTATGGCTTAACGACAATCGCGTCGGAGGTCATCGTATCAGCTATCGCCGGTGCCATTGACCACGCATGCCGCAGTTCGATGCAGATCAACTCCAACAGCAATCGGATCTGTGCCGCAGACCAGTCAATGGGGCCTGCCTCTGCTCCATTTTCGAAAATCAACTGAGCAATGTCCGCAGCCTGGCCTCGAGCGACGCAATCGGAAAAAGTTTCCGTCACAGCCCGCATTGCGTCAGACAGACGCTGCTTGTTTTCGTCAGGAACGAACCGCATCGACTGCGGCGACTCCGCGGGCGATTTTACCGCTTCGAGTTCGCTTTGCGGTCCCAGTGTGGCCAGTTCTGACAGGTTGATTGACTCGACGATGGTGCGGCATTGAGTACATCTTTCGACGTGCCGCGACACTTCGGTGTTACTGCCACTCGGCAGTTCCCCGTTTGCATAAGCGAACAGTGTCGCCTTGTCTGGGCAGTCTTGCAGGTTCACATTCACTTCTCGACACGACCAAAATAAATGCAGGCTGGCTGCGTTCGCTGGATCATCCCCCCCGGAAATCTGCCGTGGTCCAGTCAACCCACACCACGATCAGACCGCTCTCGGCCTGAATGGCACAACACGCCCGACAATCTTGCCTGCTTGATCCAGAACCAGCCAGAGGAAACAATGGCTGCAACATATCAAATCATCGACCACCGCACGAGTTCCACGCGTCCAGATAGAGTATCAGTGTGGCCATTGCCTGCCAGTCATCCTGATTAGTCGCAGTACGTGATGGAGCGAGATGACTCTTCTTCAGGGATGACTGTGATTTGGCTTTACGAAACGCTTCAATTTCGGGATGCTGCTCGTGTGCTGGGAAAACTTATGGGAGAACATGAAGAGCTCTCCGACGTTCCGCCACAACTGCTGATGGCTCGTGGGAGGTCAGCAATGGTAGACGCCAACAGTTTCAATCCAGTTTGGGATTTCGCAAAATAGTCCAGACTCAGACTCAGACTTATGAAGGTGGAACTGCTCCCATCAACAGTCGGTGAGACAGCTGCAAAACAGTTTTGTATCTCAGCGCTGATCAATGACACGATAGCAATTGATGCCGGCACAATCGGGTTGCTTTGGCCCATCGAGCGTCAAATGCAGATCCGGCACGTCTTCCTGTCACATGGGCACATCGACCACGTTGCGTCGCTGCCCTTGTTTCTGGACAATATTTATTTCCCCGGTCCCGGTTGCCCTGTCGTTTATGCGTGTGAGGACACTGAAAAATGCCTTCGCAACGATATTTTCAATGATCGACTCTGGCCGGACTTCTTTCGGCTCTCGAAAGAAGAATTTCCATTTCTTGACCTGCAGCCGCTGAATTCTGAAGTCACCGTTGAATTGCCGACTCTGAGTGTGACTCCCGTGCAACTCGATCACGTCGTTCCGACAATGGGATTCATTTTGGAGGATGCCGAATGTTCTGTCGCCTTAATTTCTGATACCAGGCCAACGAACCTGATATGGGAAGTCCTTGCAACAGTCAAAAATCTCCGGGCGGTTTTCCTGGAATGCAGCTTCCCAAACTCACACCGCTGGCTGGCAGACAAATCGGGCCACCTGTGTCCTGATTTATTTGAGGAAGAGCTGAATAAGTTTCCACAGGAAGTTTCGGTCATCGCTTGCCACCTCAAGCCTGTGTTTTTTGACGAAATTGCCAGAGAACTCAATGCCCTTCAACGCAAACATCTGCAGATCGGGATCCCGGGCACTGAGTATTACTTCTGATGTCAGCCGTATTCGACAGCCGATCCAGCGCCAACGCGAATGATGAAGCTGGCGAGCAATCTTGCGACGACTCATCCCGTCAGCATGAGCCCGTCGTAATTGACCCTGATCGTCTACCGTCGCTAGTTGTCTTCAGCAGCAAAGTCCCATAGCCTGCTCCAACGCCTCGGCCATTTCCTCCGCCGAAGGAAACCGGCAACCGGTTGCACGTCCATCGCCGGCCGCAGAATTATGTCAATCAATTGCAACTGTTCTGGCCGACGTTCTCTGATGCTGGACACTGGACCGGAGCGATTTCGATTAGTCAGTTCGATCTCTGCAGATCTATGACCGCCACCATCGCTTCATTGATGAAATCATTCATGCACGCATTACAACTCGCCGCTCCGACAATCGAGTCGATTCTCATACGTCAAATTCCTTCCCGAAACTCTCAAATCACGGTAGAGTCTCGTGTTGGATATTCTGTTCAGAACCCGTGCCTTGTGTAAAGCTGCTCTCTCAGGGTGGCATTCACAATAACGAATCATTCGATGTATCAACTGACAATGTATTTCGCGCTGATGATTTCCTGCGGTTGCTGTCGGGACGCAGGTTCTCAAGCTGCGCTGTTGAAAAATGTGGATCTAAAAGGTACTGCATCTGCCGTGA
>JAYVNW010000797.1:0-4847 GCA_043758225.1 Candidatus Kuenenia sp.
ATCGATCTCACATCTGTGGGTGTTACAACCGATCAACGCGGCGTATCGCGACCGAAGAATGGGAGCTTTGACATTGGGGCAGTGGAAGTTGAGGTCGCGATGATCACAGGTCGCAAGTGGCTCGATCTGAACGCTGACGGGGTTCGATTGCCGAAAGCACTGGTCGATTTGGGTTTCTTTGCCCAAAGTGGAACAGTGTACTATAACCAGTACGGTGGCAAGGAAAAATGGGTGCGAGCAGCGAATCTTGATTGGTACTTCATTAAGCCGGATGGTGTGCTGACAAAATGGAACAGGACCCCGTCTCAATTGACTGGTACGGTCGTGGCGCAGCTTCCGACACGGTTCTACATCGACGAATACCTGCTGGTGGAAACAACAAACGAACCATTTTTAAATGGCTGGACATTTGAATTGCTTGATGCGAACGGCAATGTTACGTCCACATCCGTCACTACGGACGTCGATTTCAACAGGAACGGTTCAATTGATCCTGAAATTGAACGTGGCGTTTACCAATTCACAGTGCTTGTCTCGGGCACCTATTCTGTTCGCGAAATTCAGCAGAATGGTTATTCGCAGAGTGCGGGTCCTTCATCGGTTGATGCTCAGGCCGCGTATGAACTTGATCAATCACTGAACCTGGTTTACACAGGCGACTACTTCACCAACTACGGCGGTCGCGGAGAAAACTGGTTACACAGGACTGGCGGATGGATTTTTATCCTGCCGGATGGATCGGTTTACAGCTGGGATGGCGTCAGTGGAGGAACGCATGGACTGGCGAACGGTACGTTCATTAAAAAGCTGGATCCTTCGTTCCATATGAATCCGCAACTTCTGTCCGACGCAGTGAACCCAGAGGTCGCAGTCGTTGCTGGCACGGCCGCGACGGGGCCGAAGTTTGGTAACTACGTTCCAACAATAATTTCTGGTCGTGTCTTTCAGGACCCAAATCAAAGCGGCATTCGTGACGCGAATGAACCATATCGCAACGATCGATTGATTCAGTTGATCGATAGAGATGGTCGAGTCGTTCAGCAGGTTCGATCGATGAATGTCGAGTCGGACGGGATCGCCGGCATCAATCCGAATTTGGAAAGCGGGATCTATCAATTCTCAAACGTCGTTCCTGGCCGCTATGACGTACGGCAGGTTTTGGAGAATGGTGAGATCCAAACGGCGCCATTCAGCAGTACATACGCTCCACTGGCGTACCGTGTAGATCAGCAACTTGGACTTCTTTTTACAGGAAAGTACTTCGAAACATTCGGTACGAATCAGGAACGTTTTTTGTATTCAGTTTCGCTGAAAGGTTTCGTCTACATTACAAAATCCGGCGACTTGTTCAAATGGAACCCAGCGAGCGGACCAGCTCCGAAGCCGCTGACCGGGACGCTGATCGCTCGTTTTGATGCGACCTATTATAATGATCCGACCAAGCTGTATAATGCTCCCGCCACAAGTGTAAAACTGTCGAGCGGCGAGACTAAGTTGAACTACAACTTTGGGTTTTATGCGATTGACGCTGTATTTGGAGATAATGGACTGTTCGGGTGATTTTAATTGGCAACTGAGGTAACATGTATCATGTATTTGAACTGAGTGGCGATCGGGCGAAAGCGGTTCGACCCCATGGGTTTCGGTCCTAAGCCCGAGCCGCTGCACTTTAGTCCAGAAACCTGGCTCGACATGAAGTTGTGATGATATGCACTCTCCGCAGTTGCCATGCCACTTTGTCCCACCGCAAATTCCCTCTCCCATGAAAATGGTCATACAGACTGCCGTTTTTTTGGGTTTGGCGATTTCTTCGGCTCTGACAAGTTGGACGACCGTGCATGCAGCGGCTGAAGACGACGTGCAGTTCTTCGAACGAAAAATTCGTCCGGTTCTCGTGCAGCACTGCTACAGTTGTCACTCGGTCCAAGCGCGGGATCAGAAGAAACTGCAGGCCGAGCTTTATCTTGACTCAGCGGCCGGTGTCGCGGCTGGCGGCGAATCGGGTGAGATACTGCTGGTCAAGGGGAAATCGGCAGAGAGTCTGCTGCTGAAAGCACTGAAGTACGATGGCATGGAAATGCCGCCGACCGGCAGGCTGCCGGACGATGTCATCGCCGACTTCGCAAAATGGATTGACCTCGGAGCACCTGACCCGCGAGCTGGCGATGCACCGGTCAAAGCGAAGCGTGAGATCAACATTGACGAAGGCAGGCAATGGTGGGCGTTCCAGCCGCTCAAGGATGTGACTTAACCCGACGCTCAGAAGCCAGTCGATGGTTTCATCCGACAGGCTCAAGAGGCACAGGTCCTGAAACCAAATCATCCGGCAAGCAAAGAGAAGTTGATCCGTCGAGCGTACTTCGATCTGATCGGTTTACCGCCGACTCCAGAACAGGTTTCAGGATTCGTCGCGGACACGTCGCCACAAGCGTTTGAGAAAGTCGTCGATGAATTGCTCGCAGAGCCCGCTTACGGTGAGCGCTGGGCACGTCACTGGCTTGATGCCGCGCGATTCGCGGAGAGTGGCGGGTATGAATTCGATGGCTTTCGTCCCGGAGCGTATCACTATCGCGACTGGGTGATTCGAGCCCTCAACAATGACATGCCGTACGACCAGTTCGTGCGGATGCAGCTGGCTGGCGATCTGCTCGTTCCCGATGACATCGAAGGGGCAGCGGCGACTGGATTTCTTGTCGCCGGGCCTTATCCTGGTCAGATCACTGCCAAGACGGTCGAGCGGATTCGTTACGACCAGCTCGACGACATGATGATGACAATTGGCGGGTCCATGCTGGGACTGACGCTCGGCTGTGCACGTTGTCATGAACACAAATACGATCCGATTCCACATCGGGACTACTACGCACTGGCGGCATCGCTGGCACAAACGGTTCACGGCCCGCGCACGCTGGATCTCGACGCAGCGGTGACAGAGCGTGCGGTCGAGAAGCATCAGGCCGAACAGCAGGAAGTCTATACCACCATTGCCGGTGGGCAGGATGTCTTCTTTCTTCGACGCGGCGAGGTCGATAACAAAGAGAATAAAGCGGAACCCGGTTACCTGCAGGTTTTGTGGCGCAGCAATGCACCGGCAACGCCCGCTCAATCGCCCACGCCGGAGCCTCCGCGAGTCGCACTGGCCAGGTGGATCACCGATATCCAACACGGTGCCGGGCCGCTTCTGGCACGGGTGATCGTCAACCGTCTCTGGCAGCATCATCTGGGCGGGGGAATCGTTGGCACACCGAATGACTTTGGAGTTCAGGGAGATCGGCCGACGCATCCCGAGCTGCTGGAATATCTCGCCGCAGAACTCGTTCGCGGTGGCTGGAAGCTGAAACCATTGCACCGGGCCATCATGCTCAGCGACGTCTATCAGCAGTCTCACGAAGTCGATGCTGACAATCTGAAGATCGATCCGGCCAATCGCTATTGGTGGCATTTTCAACCGCGTCGCCTGGAAGCGGAAACGATCCGCGACGCACTGCTTGCTACCGGCGGCAATCTGGATTCCGCGATGTTTGGGCCAAGCGTGCTGGCTGACAGCCAGCGTCGCAGCGTCTACCTGCGTGTGAAGCGGAGCGAACTGCTTCCGATCATGACGATGTTTGATGCACCGGAGCCTACTCAAAGCATCGGCGAACGAAGTGTGACGACGGTTCCGACGCAGGCGCTGGCTTTGATGAATTCGCCGTTGGTCCGACAGCAGGCTGAAAAACTGTCCGCTTTAATAAAATCAGCCAACGACGCACCGTTGTCTTCTGCGATTGACCGAGGCTACCAAATCGTCTTCGGCAGGTCGCCATCGGACATTGAGCGAACGCGCATGGAAGCGTTCATCGAACAGCAGCGGACCGCTGCGGGTGGTGCAACACCGGAATCGACCGAAAATGCCCTGATCGAGTTTTGCCATGTCCTGTATTGTCTGAACGAGTTTGTTTACATCGACTGAGAGACACGAAGGCTCATTCCATGTTCAACTTTTACTCCCCAGCCGAAGTCGAAATGCCGGCTCGACGTCGCTTCCTGCAGCAGGCGGGACTTGGCTTCGGGTCCGTTGCACTCGCCAGCATGCTTCAGGGTGAAACCGTTGGTGCTGCGGATGCCGCAGATCCGCTCGCGCTGCGACCACCGCACTTTCCGGGGAAGGTGAAATCGATTATCTGGCTGTTCATGACCGGCGCGCCTTCGCAGGTTGATACATGGGACTACAAGCCGGAATTGCAGAAGCGAAATGGTGAGCAACTCGCCGGGTCCGATCCTCAGACAGGCTTCTTCTCGACCAGCGGCAAGTGCCTCAAGTCGCCTTTCGAATGGGCGCAGCACGGGGAATCTGGTTCATGGGTTTCGGACCTGTTTCCTCATCTTTCAAAGCACGTCGATAAAATGTGCTTTCTGCACTCAATGTATTTGAAGCAGAACAATCACGCGCCGGCGTCACTGGAACTGATGTGCAGCACAAATCGCCCGGGACTTCCGGCGTTGGGTGCGTGGATGACCTACGGCCTCGGATCGCAGAACCAGAATCTTCCTTCGTTTGTTGTGCTCCACGACACACGGCCGCGCGGTGACGATCAGATCTGGTCGGCTGGATTTCTTCCCAAGACATATCAGGCCCTGGCGCTCGATGCGCGACGAAAGGAATCGATCGACAATCTGGCTCGCGATGGAAAACACTCCGACATCCAGCAGCGGTCGCAACTTGATCTCATTCGCGAACTGAATCAGGTACACGCCACCAGCCGGCCCACGCAAGCCGATCTGGCAGCGCGGATCAACTCGTTTGAGCTGGCATACCGGATGCAGATGGCTGCTCCGGAAGCTCTCGATTTGTCGCGTGAGTCAGA
>JAYVNW010000798.1:0-2024 GCA_043758225.1 Candidatus Kuenenia sp.
AGTCGACTCGCTATTCGATCACCAGCCTGCAACGCTGACTCGCCAACTCGGCCAGTACGAATCAGGATCGCCAGCAGCTCGGAAAGTTTCAGATTCGCCGCTCCCTGCAGCATGAGTCGTTCGCGCGGCCGTTCTGTAATTGGCGCTTCGGTGATCTGAGTTCCATGCACTTGTGCATTCACCCACGACTCGACTTCAAATTGCTGCGGATCGCCTTTCCAACGAAATCGTTTCCCTTCGTCGGTTTCAAGCTGCTGCAGATTTCCCTGCTTCACCAATGTGGTTACGATGATTCGCGTGACCTGCAGATACTCGTCGCCATGCGATTCACGAATCTCATCAATCGCGAATTCGGGACGTTCGACGAGTCGCGACAGCACAGCCTGATAAATCTGTTTGCGATCAGGTTTCGAACTGCGGGGCATGGCGATGAGTCTCCAGTGCTGATGATCTGCATTTTAGCGACGATCATACTACGCATTTTTCTTCTTGTTTGCCCGCTCAACCGAACGCTTCCGCAGAAAATCGCAAAGTGCCATTCTTCGAACTGCTGGCGAAATAGAATTCCTTGTCTATGCCGGGTGTTGCTTCACCATCACTTCGCGAACGAAGTACGCGACGACTCCTGAGACGAAAACGCCAAGGCTCAGCAAAAGAATAAACGGCTTTGATGTCGCCAGGACGAAGATCCAGCCAGCGAGAGCGATCAGGCTTGGCAGGGGATACAGCCACATTCGAAATGGCAGGACCACATCCGGACGCGATGTTCGAACAACGTGCAGTCCAACGATCTGCCCGATGAACTGAATCGCAATTCTGACGCACACAGCTGCGCTGATAATGTCGCCAAGATTCAGAAAACAGAAAACAGACGTCAGGATGCCAAGTACCAGCAACGAAACGACCGGAAAACGACCGGTTTTATGCAGCACTCCGAAGATTTGAAAGAAATCGCCTCCCTTGGCCGCAGCATAGGGAATGCGTGAGTAACCCAGAGTAATCGCCAGCATGCAGGCCATCGCAGTCCAGATGATCAACGCCGTGAACGCAACGGCCCAGCTTCGTCCATAGAGCTGTTCCATAAAATCGGCAGCGATGTTCTTCGAAAGCATCGCTTTCTGCCATGGTACAACTCCGATGATCGAAATGTTCATCGTCAGATAGATCAGAGCGACGACGACCACTGATCCCATCACCGCTCGGGGAATTGTGCGCTCCGGCTGAATCACTTCATCACCCAAATGGCAGATGTTGTAGTAGCCCAGATAGTCGTAGATCGCGATCAGCATCGCCGCGCCCAGCCCTGTGGCGAATGTGCTGTCGAGGCGAAAGGCATGCTGAGGAAAAGTCAGCAGCGAGGAATCAAAGTTCATCATTCCGGCAACAATGACCGTGATCACAGTCACCAGGGTCCCGGCACACATGAGGACACTGAGCCAGCCGATGTTTCGAATTCGCTGGCAAACCAGCAGCGTTACAACAATCACGGTCCCGACGGCCACCCAGCGCGTCCCGCCGGGGATTGTGATCCAGTTTTTCAACTGTGGCACGGCATATTCAAAGTAATCCAAAGCCCCGATGTAGCCGGACGCCATCTCCAGCGCGCCGCTAACGAGGAATTGCCAGATAAAGAGAAAAGGAATGATCCGCCCCCAGCGATAGCGACCAAAAATCTGTCGCAGAAAATGATACGAGCCGCCGCTGCCTGGCATGGCCGCACCGAGCTCGCTCCAGATGAGACCATCGCAGAGCACCAGAATTGCAGCGGCTACCCAGCCAACAAGAGCCTGAGGTCCCGCCATGGCGGCGATGAAGGCGGGAATCGTGATAAACGGTCCGATTCCCACCATGTTAGCGACATTCAGACTCGTCGCCTGAAGCAATCCCAGTCCCCGCTCAAGGCCATTTTCGCTCACTCCGGGTTCCTTAGAATCGGATCGATGCATCGGCGACATTTCCTTGCTGAAGAATTATCGATTCCTTTATTCGGATCGACTTTGCAATACGCTCCCATCCAGATACCC
>JAYVNW010000799.1:0-2132 GCA_043758225.1 Candidatus Kuenenia sp.
GGATTGTTCGGTGGAGCTGGTCTCGGCAAAACCGTGATTCTAACCGAGTTGATCGCACGTATCGCCAGCGCGCATGGGGGCTATTCGGTGTTTGCCGGAGTAGGCGAACGAACTCGCGAAGGGAATGACCTCTGGTTGGAAATGCAGGAAACCAAGATCGGTACGACGGATCGATCGGTGATTGAGCAAACCTGCATGGTGTTCGGTCAGATGAACGAACCTCCGGGTGCACGTCTGCGAGTTGCTCTGTCAGCTCTGACAATGGCGGAATGGTTCCGCGATGCAACAGGGGCGGATACTCTGCTGTTCGTGGATAACATTTTTCGTTTCTCTCAGGCTGGTTCAGAAACGTCAGCGTTGCTTGGACGTATGCCGTCTGCGGTGGGTTACCAGCCAACGTTGGGTACGGAACTTGGTGAACTTCAGGAACGAATTACTTCGACAAAGAACGGGGCTATTACGTCAGTACAGGCCGTTTATGTTCCGGCAGACGATGCAACCGACCCCGCGCCAGCGACGGCGTTTGCTCACTTGGACGCGTTCATTTATCTTGAACGAAGAATTTCGGAAAAGGGTATTTACCCGGCGATTGACCCGCTGGCTTCGTCAAGTCGGCTTTTGGATCCGCAGTATGTCGGGCAACGGCACTACAATGTGGCTCGCCGTGTTCAACAGACATTGCAGCGATACCGCGAACTTCAGGACATCATCGCGATTCTTGGTGTCGACGAATTGAGCGAAGACGACAAAATGGTCGTGCATCGTGCTCGCCGAATTGAACGCTTCCTGTCACAGCCGTTCCTTGTTGCGGAAGTCTTCACGGGTAAAGCAGGAAAGATCACTCCTCTGGCCGATACGATCCGCAGTTTCGAAGAAATCTGTGACGGAAAGTGGGATCATCTTTCAGAGGCAGCATTTATGTACGTCGGTGCGATCGAAGAAGCAGAAGAACAGTACAAGAAGATGCAGGCTGGAGCCTGATGAGCGTGAAAGCAGGCATCCAGCCCTCCATTGCATCGTCTTCCGCAGACGACAGGCCGGTTGCCTAACCCAGACAAAACAGACATCGCCATGCCCGAACTCAGTCTAGTATTGGTAACCCCGGAACGAACGCTGTTCGACAAACCAGTGGCTACAATCCGCGTGCCATTATTTGACGGAGCGGCGGGTTTCTACCCCGGTCGCGCACCTCTCGTTGGCCGATTAGGTATCGGAGAGTTAAGACTGACTGATTCGTCGGGTGCCAGCGAATCGTACTTCATCGATGGGGGTTTTGTTCAAGTCAAGGGTCCAGTCGTATCCGTGTTAACGAATGCTGCCGTGCCAACATCTGACCTAAGTCGTAAGGCCGCAGCGGCACAGCTCGAAGAAGCAAGGGCAGAACGCACGAAAACGGACGAGCAGCACGTGGCAGCATCTCGTCGACTTGAGAGAGCGCGGAAAATGTTGGCGCTGGCAAGCAGGGATTAGGCATTCAAGGACTAGACGCTCATGGACAAGTTTGATCCTCGAATCGATGCGTTGGTGATGGAAACTCGCACAAATTGGGATCCGTCGGTTGGAACTTTATCTGACGACGACCGCCGCTGGGTTTCAAAATCGATCCATGAACAACCGCAGCTCGCGTCTCAAGTAGCATACGAGCGCTCCCACACTGGTTTTTCGCGCACGATCACTGTCACTCTGCAAGACATTCAGCGTCTGTATTTGTCGCGATAGCCAGACAAAATTTTGCAATGATGGCTGGGGCCGCGAAAATTTCAAGCTCCTGAAGGTGGCAGTCCCCTTGCATCGGTAGGATTCTACCGCTACCCAGCCTATGATCCGGGCATACGCAATCTGCTGAAATGTTTCAGCGGACTTTGAACCCAAAACAAAACTCACGGAAGTAGCCGAATTCGCGGGAATTCGGTGGAGTTTCTAAACTCTCACGAGTTCAGCCACGGTTTTGTTAAGGGTGCTTAGTGCAGTCTGCTGCGTGCCGTTATTGAATAATCATGTGGAATAAAAGCGATGAGTAAGTTTGCGATGTCGATCGTTCTGGCGGGATTGTCAAGCTTTATGGTCGGCTGCAGTGACAGCGACTCTTCATCGGCAGGTAGTAATGCCACGAGTCCCAAAGTAGACGGAAC
>JAYVNW010000800.1:0-7379 GCA_043758225.1 Candidatus Kuenenia sp.
CGTCGTTGAGGAGTTGTTGTTCGTCGCGTTGAACTTTTCCCATGCCACCAAGTTGTCTGACAGCTTGTGGCCGCATCCCGACATGCGCCATCACAGGAATTTCAGCGCGGCCGATGGCTCGAATCGTTTCTGACTGGATTGCACCGCCTTCCAGTTTGATCGCATCTGCCCCGGTCTCTTTGATGATCCGGCCGGCATTCTTGACGGCTTGCTTCGGGCTGATCTGATATGACATGAACGGCATGTCGACGACGACGAGCGCTCGACGAACGGCGCGGGCCACGATTTCGCCGTGATAAATCATTTGCTCGAGAGTGACGGGCAACGTTGTTGATTTGCCCTGAACGACCATAGCAAGGCTGTCGCCGACAAGAATGCTGTCGACACCTGCTTCGTCCATGATACCTGCCCATAGGAAATCGTAGGCAGTCAGCATCGTGAGTTTTTGGCCCTGAGCGGCTAGTTCACGGAACACGGGGACCGTGATTTTTCGAGGAAGCTTTTGCATGGAGGAGCTAATCAAAAGCCTTTAAGAAAATTCTTGAGGTCCGGATCAATTTCGTTGTCTTTCTCAGCGGATTCTGCTGGATTAGTGTTATCTGTTGCAAGTTTCAGACTGGGGAAATTTTCAAAGAGAGCATCTGATTCTGATGTCTCTTCATTTGTAAACCAGTTTGAATCGCCACCTTCTTTGACAGCGATTTCCAGAGCGTCGTCGGCTGTCGCAGATTCAGCAATAGCAGCGTCGATTTCCATTGATTCCTGGATTTTCTCGACGTCGTCAATCAGCGAAACGTCTTCCGCGTCGATGACGCTTAGGTCATCCGAAAAATATTCGACTTCTGCAAGCTCGCCATCGGTCGCTTGCGGTTCAATTGCTATGGCTCCTTCGACAGTCAGTGCATTTTCAGTTTCGGCAATGACAGCTTCGTCCAGCGCGTCTTCGACTTCAACGACTTCTTCAACGTCCAAAATCTCCTGAACTTCGACAGCCTCGTCAAAGTTCAACCAATCCTGGACTTCCGCGTCATGTATAGTCTGTTCGGCTTTGGCGGCATCCTCAATTTGCATTGAGTCCTGCACTTCCAGTACCTCTTCAATCACTTCGAGATTCGTTTCGGCGTACTCAGCTTCTTCAGCAACTTCCGACACCTCGTCGAACTCATGGACTTCTATGACTTCTTCAATTTCCTCGACCTCTTCAATCACTCCGGCATCGACATCATTGAAAGCATCATGTGATTTTTGGCCAACGTAAGCGTTGCCAAGAATCATTGGCTCCGGAAGCAATGTATCGTCATCGTCAACGGACAGCCATGCACTTTCAACATCGTCGTCGACGCTCGCTGCTTCGACGATTTCCGGAGAGCTCGGGGAATCAACGAAGTTGGAATCCCGCTGCGGTCCGTCATATGCGATGGCAGATTTATCAACGATATCGTCACCAGGAAAAACATTTGCTTCCCGGTTGCTGTCCGATTGCTCAGCGTGACGTTTGCCGAAATCGGCGATTCCAAGTCGACTGTCGGCAGAATCTGGTACGTTTGAGAACAGATTTGCGGAACCGTTTGCCGAAAAGTTTTCGTCGAGGTAGTCCGCCGTTGGTTCGTTTGGTTCTGCAGATTCACCAGCTTGTTCGACGGCATAATCCATCGGTGGTTTAGCATCGTCAAGCCGAATCCCGGCATTGAATGAATGGCTGTCATCTGCAGAATAGGCCGCGACAGGATCGCGGCTGGCTATGGAGCGTTTCGACTCCGGCGTTGAGCCCGAACTGGCAGTTTCCGCGACCGTGACATCGGAGCGGACATGAATAATGAATCGAATCGGCCCCAACGCCAATTGGGCACCGTTGCCAATGTCGTACCGTTTGCCACCGGTAATGCGAGTGCCATCAATGAAAGTACCGTTACTGCTGTCAAGGTCAGTGACTGACACTGAGTCACGACCGACGCGCAGAAAGCAGTGTCGGCGACTGACCTGAGGCGCAGAGAGTCGCAAATTGCAATCAGTGCCTCGACCAATCACAATGTCGTGTCGAACGGTAATTCGCCGGACATTTGACAGCTGATCCTGCAGTTCCAGTACCACCTTCATGGGAACGATGTCCGTTCAGCGAAAAAGGTCTCGAGAGTAGCGAGTGAAGTTGTGTCGATCGACGTCGGGCATTGCAATTGCAACTGCAATGGTGGCAGCTTTTCATAAGTTGAGCCCAACTGCAAGACGATGGGTCGAATTTACAGTATTTGCGGCCATATTTTTGTTGGCTGTGACATTCTACCCGGCGGAATTGCTTCCCCCGGTGACGGGATATTTGCGATACGGAAGCAAAGCATCGTGGAGCCTGCTTCCGCTCGCGCCTACAATGCGACGGTCTTTCCAGAACTACTGCGGTTTCAACTTCCTGTTAATTCGCCGACGAACCCAACATCTCATGGCCATCGACTGGGACGCTTTTACAAATCATACACTGACGACAGCCGAAGTTCGGTTGCTCGGTGCGGTCGATTTGCCGTCGGTACTGGCTCTGCAAAAGCTGATGGTCCATGAGGTGAGATGTCAGAGTCGCACAAATGCAGCAATCCTGATCTGTGAACATCCGCCAACCGTTTCTGTCGGCTCAGGCGCGACTCTGCTGGAATTGCCGGAATCATCCCGAGAGCTCGAATCAAGACTTATTGCTGTGCACAAACTTCGACGTGATGGGCATGCCATTTTGCACCAGCCGGGCCAGCTGGCAGTATATGTTGTTGTCTCACTGCCGGAATGCCGCATGGACGAAGCCGAATTTCGAGCCTGCCTTCAGCGGGCGGTTGTGGAGACTTGTCGAGAAGTTCAAGTTGTGGCATCGATCTCAGTGGATGATCCAACCGCCGTCTTTGGACGCCACGGTGTGGTGGCCGAGATTGGAATTCATATTGAGGATGGCGTGACAAGTTTTGGGGTCTTTCTGAATGTAAACTGTCAACTTGATGAAGCCCGCGAAATCGGACGTGGTTTACTCGGACAACGAATCTCGTCTCTCAACGCGGAACGTGTGCGGCCGACTCAGATGCCGCAAGTTCGTTCGGCATTGATTCAGCACTTGTGTACACAATTGGGCTATCCCGACTATCATTTGCACACTGGCCACCCTTTTTTGAAACGAACTCGGACACTGATCCATGACAAGTTTGCCAATCCTCAATCAGCCGACGAATGACTCGCCCACCGCAGTTGTGGATCTGTCTGGCGTGAATATTATTGCCGGTGGACCTGTGCGCCGATTGCCTCGGTGGTTGAAACGACCATTGCCGCAGCCCGGCATGGCCTACACGAGCGACGTGATTTCTGATTTGAAACTGGAAACCGTTTGCGAAAGCGCGAAGTGTCCGAATCGTACGGAATGCTGGTCGCAGAAAACCGCAACGTTCATGATCGGTGGCAATGTATGTACGCGGCCTTGCGGATTCTGTTCTGTGCCGAAGGGCAAGACAGAACGGCTGGAACTCGACGAACCAGAACGCGTCGCTGAGGCGGCCGCTCGACTTGGTCTGCGATACGTCGTGATCACATCTGTAACTCGCGACGACCTGAAAGACGGCGGGGCGGAACACTGGTATCGCACGGTGCTTGCAGTTCGAGAAAAAACCGGCGCACAAATTGAAGTGCTGGTTCCGGATTTCCTTGGCAACCGTGCGGCGATCAGTCGCGTGATTGAATCGCGACCGGATGTCTTCAATCACAACACGGAAACGGTGCCTCGACTGTATCACCGCGTTCGTCGCAATGCCGAATACCGACGCACGCTGGATCTGTTGAAGCAAGTGAAAGACGAAGCTCCTGATATGCCAACCAAGAGTGGCCTGATGTTGGGACTCGGCGAAACTCGCAGTGAATTGCTCGATGTCTTTGCCGACCTGCGAGCCGTCAATTGCGACATGCTGACTCTGGGCCAGTATCTGCAACCGACACCTGAGCATCTACCAGTCGAACGTTATCTTCCGCCGGAAGAATTTGATGAAATCGGCGAGCAGGCGCGCAAACTCGGTTTCAGCATGGTCGCTAGCGGTCCTTTCGTCCGCAGCAGCTATCACGCAGGTGAGATGGCAGAAGAAATGGAACACGTTTCTTCGCGTCAGCAGGATTAATGATGCTCCTGGCCGTTGAAACATCAGGAACGCAGGGCTCCATCGCCATCTTCAATGGCAGAACATTGCATTTCGAACGTGTGCTCGGAACGGTCGGCACACGTCATGCTCAGACATTGCCTGCCGAAGTCGCCGATGCGCTGATTGCCTGCCAATTGAAACCACTTGATGTCAGTGCGGTGGCCGTGAGTATCGGGCCAGGAAGTTTCACGGGGCTTCGCGTCGGATTGACGTTTGCAAAAACGTTTGCATGGCTGAACGATGCGAAGCTGGTCGCTGTGGACACGCTGCGTGCGATCGCCCAGCAGGTTCCGCCGGAAACAGAATTGGTGACGGCCATCGTAGATGCACAACGTTCAGAATTCTTCGCGGCGACGTATCGCTGGAACTCTGAACTCGGACTTCGCTGCGCTATTGATGAAGTGCATCTGGCGACGATTGATACTCTAACGCCGGATTATCCCATCGTCGGTCCGCCTTGCAGTAAACTCGCGGTCGCAGTGCCCGATCGATTTCAGGTACTTGACGAATCGCTGTGGCAACCTCATGCTGTCAATGTCGGGCGAATCGGATTGCACATGATTGACGAGCAACAATTTTCGGACCCCGATACTCTTGAACCTGTCTACATTCGGCTCAGTTACGCAGAAGAAAAACGCAACACACTATGACTTCCTCAGAAGAATCTGATGCAACACCGGTCGCGCCCAAAGTAATTGAAAGTGCGATCAATCCCAATGCGCAGGCGCTCACGACACTGGTTGAACGAAGTCAGAAGCTGATGTCGCATGCATGGATGATACGCACGTTTGTAAAGCATTCGGACGAAGTTGATGACTTCCCGGAACTGAACGAAATGGCTCGCACCATTTTTGACGTCTTTCGAGCTGTTGAGACGCAGGTTCAGGACCCGGCAGGCTACTTCAAGACGGTCCGCAAGAAACTTGGTAAACTGAAAGCAGCCGCTGAACAGTTTGAGAAAGACGCATGGCACGCTTCAACACATACAAATTTCCAGCAGGCAGCGATTGCCGCCAGGTTCCTTGGCGAGCAATTGTCAGAACTGCTGGAACAGGCAGAAAATCTGTTACCGCGGCCTGTTGCGCCGCCCAAAATTACACTGCCGAGATCGATCGTCAAGCCATCGGATGAGAGTCAGGGATGAATCAAATCAAGCCAAAACCAGCCGCTGCAGCCAGATATATGCCGCAAGGTTATGGTTTTCAGAACGCTCCAGGCTGGATCAGCGTTTCGCGCGGTGCGGCACTTGGCATCGCCATCATCACGGCTTTGAATTTGCTCGAAGTATTCGCCTACGACACGAGTGCCGTTAACAACTGGCTGTGCAATTTTCGCATGGTCACTCAGCCGCTGGGCATTGCCATTCTCGCGATGATGGCGACAGCGTTGTTGATGTATTCGATGAAACCAGCGCTGCCAGGCACCGTTTGGATGACAACGATCGCCCTGGTTACAATCGTTGCCTTGTTCACCGGCTGGGATTTGTGGGAGGTCACTCAGCGCGTTCCCGCAGATCTGCGGCAGACAGTGATGAGCCGACCGCTGGGGATTCTGATGCTACTGGCCGTCGCTGGTATGGGAATCCTTGTTGGTGATTCTCCAGTTGCATACGGAAAGTCATCGATACTAACGATTGCATTCAGTTGTATCTTCACGGTGCTGGGGTTTGTTGTCGTAACGCTGCAGTCTGGTTCGATGAGTGACCCGATTCCTGCGGATGCTGTTCCGGTGATTCTGGTATTGGGCTGCACGGTCGATAGTGACGGCGCGCCATCGGAAGCATTGGCGGATCGCGTGGCGACCGCAAGTAAGCTGCAGGTCGATGGGCATGGAAAGTTGCTCGTTCTTTCCGGTGGCCCCGGGGAAGGCACCGTCACGGAATCTCAGGCAATGCAGAAACTGGCGATCTCGGACGGTGTCTCGGAATCCGCCTTTCGATTGGACCCTGGCGCAATTAGCACCGCAAACTCACTGCAATTTGTCGCTGCCTTGCCGGAGCTGAAGGACGACCGGCGTCTCATTGTCGTGAGCCATTGGTACCAACTGGCCCGAATCAGAATGCTTGGTCGCCATGCAGGGTTGCAGGTCATTGCCGTAACTGCGGTACAAGAACACGCTCTGTTCAATCAGAATCGGCTGTATGCTCAGGAGGCCGTGGCATTTCTGAAAACCTGTTTTGACCCGGCAAAAAAGTTGATTCAGAGGAATTAAATCCACTTCACGCATCCCGCCGATTATTTCCGCAACAAATCGCTCCGTTCCGTAATCTGCTCAAGCAAATCGGAAATGGCCAGGTGAACGCGGTGCGACTGTCGGACGATCAGCATGCGGTTGTGAACCTGGAGCCTGCCTCCCTCGCCGTCAAGTTCAAACCATCTTGCAGGGGGAGCCGATGACTCCATAACCCACTGCGCGAGTTGTTGACTCGATGGGAGTTGCGAATTTGAGTTGGAATCAACTTTGCTCGGAGACATGCCAGTGAATGGGCGACCTGCAACACCCGAGTGAGGCGTCACAAGATGGCTGATATCGTAGACTCTGACGAACAAGTTTTCATCGGCTTCAGCAGCTTGACGAGTCGTTATGAGCAGCATCTCGCTGCGCACCATGTAGTCCAGTTGCGGATCCGTTTGCTCCAGGAGTACATCCAAAGCACTGCGAATTGACACGCCTTCAATATGCACGGATTTGACCTTCACGTCGGCCAGAACAACACTGTCAGCGTCCAGTGCGGTTACGTCTGGCATCACGGTGAATGCTTCGCCTTCGCTGTCTCGAAGGTGGTTGAAAATGGCATCCAGAATAGACTGCAGATCGGCTTCACCAGGGTAGTCAAGCGTTGGACACGGTTTTTCCAATGCTCGGTAAATTCGATCGGAGGCCGCTCGATTGCTGGCGGAGGAAAATCCTGCCATTGAATCGATGAATTCATTTGCTGGCGGGGATGCTGGATGCGGCTGGTCATTGCGGACACATGGTTCACCGTTCTTGGCGGCGAGGCTGGCAAATGAAATGTCGTGTAATTCGTGCTTTAGTAGTATTCCGGCTGACGTGACAACGGTTACAGCGGCGATCGTCATACCAAGGATTTCTATGATTGGTGATCTGCCGATGTTCATGAGTCGTTCCAATTGCCTAGGTACCAGTAAGACCGGCCTTTTCAGGCGGCCAGAATATCCCCTGCGTTTAAAACGCGAAATTGAGAACTCAACAAGTTATTTTTCAGGA
>JAYVNW010000801.1:0-2593 GCA_043758225.1 Candidatus Kuenenia sp.
CCCGGTATTTCCGTATGTTCCGTTTTCTTAGCCGAACTTCATCGAGATACTTGCTGGCACCAACAGCTTCCCTGTTCCTCATGAATCTGGTGTCTTCACTGGAAGTGCGTGGTGATGAGGCGGCCGTTGCGGACGCGATGAAGACAGAGATCGTTCCATTTCTGAAGACTTATTGCCTGGAATGCCATAGTACCGAACAGGCGGAGGCGAAGCTGGACTTAAGCGGGTTTAGACTGGAATCGGATATTGCTGCTGGACATCAGATCTGGAATGAAGTCATCCATCGCATCGAAGCGGGTGAAATGCCGCCAGCAAATCATGAACAACGTCCCAGTGCAGAACAGAGCTTTGACTTTGTCGATCGTATCGTAGGAATCCTGAAAGCCGAAGCAACTCGGAATGCTGGCGATCCTGGCGATGTTCCAATCCGGCGGCTTAGCAATGCCGAGTACAATTACACGATCCGCGATCTCACCGGTGTTGATATTCGCCCGACAAAAGAGTTTCCTGTCGATCCAGCCAATGCAGCGGGATTTGATAACTCGGCGGAATCACTCACGTTGTCACCAGCCTTGATGAATAAATATCTGGCGGCGGCTCGAGAAGTTGTGCAGTATCTGGTGCTCAAGCCCCACGGTTTCGACTTCGCGCCGCATCCGGTGATGACCGATACCGACCGTGACAAATATTGCGTAAATCGCATCGTCGCTTTTTATGAACGACAACCTACAAAGTACATCGACTATTTCCTGGCGGCATGGGACGTTCGAACCACCGGAGGCGATATCGCCATTACTGTTCCACAGATCGCAGCCAAATATCATGTCAGCCCGAAGTACCTTGCCTTGGTGTGGAATGTTCTCACGGACACGGATGACGATGCGGGCCCGATTCAAATTCTGAGATCATTGTGGCAAGAGTTGCAAAACAACAGCGATCAACACGCCCAGGCCCATGAAATCTGCGAACGCATGGCGATGTTTGTTTCGACACTCCGACGCGAACTTGAACCGAAAATCGATGGTTTGAAGTCCGAAGGGATTCACAGCGGCGCGCAGGCGTTTGTGCTCTGGAAGAACGATCAATATGCAGCACGTCGGCGTCAATACAATTCGAATGCTCCCATTGATGACACGGGATTTGAGCCCGAAAACCTGGTAGAAACAGCTTTAACGCTGCCGCTGGATGGTGATGAACGTCGAAAGTACTGGGCCGCATTGACACGCTTCGCGAACATTTTTCCAGACGCATTCTACATCTCCGAACGAGGTCGCGACTATGTCGGAGTTCCACGCGACAAGCAGGAAAAAGGTCGCCTGCTGAGTGCTGGTTTTCACAGCATGATGGGTTACTACCGCGACGACGCACCACTGTGTGACTTAATCCTCAGCGAGGATGAAAAAAATGAACTGGATGACCTGTGGCAGGAACTGGATTTCATTACGTCGGCTCCCATGCGTCAATACACAGGATTCGTGTGGTTCGAACGCACGGATTCATCATGGCTGCGTGACCCCGAATTCGATTTCGCTCGCGCGGAAGATCATAACGTCACATCAGCTGAGATGATTCACAAGCTGCGTGACGGGTATCTCGCAAAAGCCGAACGCAATGGCGGGACTGGGATCCTTTTGAAGGCCATTCGGGATTTCTTCGACAACATTAATCGACAGATTCGAACGGTGGAAGCTGCTCGACTTGAAGCCGAATCCAGCCATCTGCAGTCACTTGCTGAATTTGCCGCCCGCTGCTATCGCCGCCCGATCACCGAGTCTGAACGCGAAGAACTACAAACGTTTTATTCGTTGTTGCGGAACGATGATGGCCTGACGCACGAAGAAGCAATTCAGGATTCCATCGTGTCGCTGTTGGTCTCGCCACAGTTCTTTTATCGGACGGATCTTGCCGGGCCCAATAGTGCGTCGAGTCCAACAAATTCATTGTTGGCGGATGTCTCGAAGCGAGCGTCCTTGAGTGACATAGAGCTGGCGAGTCGCTTAAGCTATTTTTTGTGGTCAAGCATGCCGGATGAGCAACTTATGCAGACCGCAGTGACCGGCCAACTCCGTGAACCTGATGTGCTGCGTGGGGAGATTCAACGCATGCTGCAGGATGGGCGTTCACGTGCATTGGCAGTTGAATTCGTGGGCAACTGGCTGGGATTTCGACGCTTTGAAGAACACAACAGTGTGGATCGCGAACGGTTCCCGCAATTCACGGATGAACTCCGATCCGCCATGTTCGAAGAACCTGTAAAGTTTTTGGAGGATTTGATTCGCACTGACCGAGCGGTCCTGGATTGTCTTTACGCAGATCATGCGTTCGTGAATGCGGCATTGGCAAAACACTATGGCATCGAATTTCCGTCTGGCGGCACTGAATGGGTTCGCGTTGATCGTGTCGGCACTTCCGGACGTGGTGGCTTGATTCCAATGTCTGTGTTTCTGACTCAAAACTCACCCGGCTTAAGAACCAGCCCGGTGAAGCGAGGCTACTGGGTCGTCAAACGTCTGCTGGGAGAACACATCCCCGCTCCGCCGCCAAACGTGCCCGATCTGCCGGAAGATGAATCTCGTCTGGGTGAATTGACACT
>JAYVNW010000802.1:0-4931 GCA_043758225.1 Candidatus Kuenenia sp.
AAATAGACCCGGCGACAACAGTCCTGCAAATACGGGCATTCAATCCATGCGATGTCCATCAATATACTAAGTGTCAGAAATTCATCTCTGGGGATACGAATGTTGGATCAGGCTGTTCTAGATACGGTTTCGGGGATTGCGCCGGAAGAGCTTGATGATTGGTACGAATCACTCGAAGACATCCTGCACCGCTACGGACCTGAGAAACTTCGCGAACTACTCGTCCACCTTCAGGAACGCGCCTACGCTCGCGGCGTAATGCTGCCATTTACTGCGAATACACCTTACATCAACACGATTCATCACAGTGACCAGGTGAAATTCCCTGGCAACCGGGAGATGGAACGTCGGATCAAGAGCTTCGTCCGCTGGAACGCCATGGCGATGGTCGTCCGCGCCTATCAAAAGGGCGGCGGAGTCGGCGGACATATTTCAACATTCGCTTCATCCGCAACGTTATACGAAGTGGCACAGAATCACTTCTTCCACGCACGCACTGCGGATCATACAGGCGACATGGTTTATTTTCAGGGCCATGCTTCTCCAGGGATGTATTCACGCGCCTTCCTGGAAGGTCGTCTGACCGAAGAGCATCTCGACAATTTCCGACGTGAATTGCCTGCTGGCACAGGACTGTCCAGCTATCCGCATCCCTGGTTGATGCCGACATTCTGGCAGTTCCCGACCGTGTCGATGGGCTTAGGCCCGATCTGCTCGATTTATCAGGCCCGATTCCTGCGATACATGGAACATCGAGGATTGGTTGACACATCAAGATCCCGGGTTTGGGCGTACCTCGGCGATGGCGAATGCGACGAACCCGAATCACTCGGTGCGCTGACACTGGCGGCTCGTGAAAATCTTGACAACCTGACATGGGTCATCAACTGCAACCTGCAGCGACTTGACGGGCCCGTGCGCGGCAACGGCAAGATCATCCAGGAACTGGAAGCCGCCTTCCGCGGTGCCGGTTGGAACGTGATCAAAGTCGTCTGGGGAACTGACTGGGATGCGTTGCTGGACAAGGACGAAGACGGCAAACTCGTGAAACGTATGGGCGAAGTCGTCGATGGTCAGTACCAGAAGTACACCGTGTCCGACGGAGCGTATATCCGCCAGCACTTCTTCGGTGCAGATCCTGACGTGCTGAAGATGGTGGAGCATCTGTCGGATGAAGTAATGCAGCACATTCGTCGTGGTGGTCACGATCCGGAGAAGGTTTACGCCGCTTATCACGCAGCAGTGAATCACAAAGGTGCTCCGACTGTGATTCTCGCGAAGACTGTGAAAGGTTACGGACTTGGCGATGCCGGCGAAGGCAAGAACGTCGCTCACAATGCCAAGAACGTGGCGATTGAACCACTTCGCGGCTTCCGAAATCGCTTCAACATTCCAGTCAGCGACGCAGATCTGGAAAAACTACCGTACTACAAGCCGGCGGATGACAGTCCGGAAATGGTTTACCTTCGTCAGAAGCGAGCGGAATTGGGGGGATTCGTTCCCGTTCGTCATGCGTGTTCGGAAAAATTGGAAGTGCCTGAGTTGACTGACAAGGCATTTCAGGGCAAGGGGCTGGTACCTGGAAGCGACAGCGCCGCTGGATCCACTACTGGAGCGCTGGGCAATATTCTTCGCGGGCTGCTTCGTCACAAAGGTGTTGGCAAACGGATCGTTCCAATCATTCCGGACGAAGCACGAACGTTCGGGATGGAAGACTTGTTCTCCATGTGCGGGATCTATTCCAGCAAGGGACAGCTCTACGAGCCGGTTGATGCTGGCAAGTCGATCTACTACAAGGAAGCCAAGAACGGTCAATTATTGGAAGAAGGCATCAACGAAGCTGGCGCGATGGGATCGTTCATCGCTGCTGGTGCCGCATATGCGAATCTTGGCATGAACATGGTGCCGTTCTATGTTTATTACTCGATGTTCGGTTTTCAGCGAGTTGGCGACCTCATCTGGTGCGCTGCGGATACTCGCTGCAAGGGCTTCCTCTGCGGTGGCACTTCTGGCCGCACAACCCTGAACGGCGAAGGCCTGCAGCACGAAGATGGTCACAGTCAGTTGATGGCGACGACTATTCCTTCTCTCCGAGCTTATGACCCGGCGTACGGCTATGAACTGGCTGTCATTGTTCAGGACGGACTGCGTCGCATGTATGCTGATGGAGAAGAAATCTTCTATTACCTGTCTGTGTACAATGAAGACTACGCTCAGCCAGCAATGCCTGATCGCGGCGAAGTCGTTGATGGCATTATTCGCGGTATGTATCGCTGCAATTCGACCGACAGCGGCGATGGGCAACGCCATCGCCCGCAGTTGTTCGGCAGTGGTACGATTCTGCGAGAAGCCCTTCGAGCTCAGCAGATTCTAAAGGACAAGTATAACATCGGTACAGATGTGTGGAGCATCACCAGTTACAGCGAACTTCGTCGTGACGCGATGGAATGCCAGCACTGGAACGATCTGCATCCCGGACAGACTCCGCGACGCAGCTATCTTGAAGAAACGCTCGACAACGTCACTGGTCCGTTTATTTCAACCAGTGACAACGTCCGTCTGGTTGCCGATCAGATTCGCGAATGGATTCCGGGAGAATACATTATCCTCGGAACTGACGGATTTGGCCGCAGCGAAACCCGACCAGAACTGCGTCGCCACTTCGCTATCGACGGCGAATGCACAGCGTACGCAGCATTGCGAGGACTCGCTCGCATGGGTGCATTTGACTCAGCAAAGCTTCCAGACGTTTTGAAAGATTTGGGCATCGACGCCGAAAAGATTAATCCTTTGAATGCTTAGTGGGCAATGATCTGAGATTTCACATTCAAAATCTCAGATCACTCCTCTGGCAAAAGCTGTCGCTTGTGATTCACTGAAAAACTGAACACCGAAAACTGAAAACTACCTCCATGTCCATCGAATTCAAGTTGCCGGAAGTGTCTGAAGGTGTCACCAGTGTTGACGTCGCTGAAGTGCGTGTCAAAGAAGGCGATATCCTCGAATCTGGTGCGGTTGTCTGTGAAGTGGAAACCGACAAGGCCGTGGCAGAAATCAATTGCCCGCATGCCGGAAAGGTCACAAAGGTACTCATCAAAACAGGCGACAAGATTAACGTCGGTCAGCCGATCATAATGATCGAATCCACAAGCGGAGTCGCCGCACCAGCATCAAAGCCAGCGCCGCAACCGGCCGCTGTCCGAACTGCCGCTGTCACGACCTCTGCGTCAACCCAACCAGCCAAGCCTGCTGCTGCGGTGACTCGTGGTCCAATCGAATTTAAGTTGCCGGAAGTGTCTGAAGGGGTGGCAAAGGTTGATGTCGCATCGGTCAACGTGAAGGTTGGTGACGCGATCTCGAAGGGCGATGTGGTCTGTGAAGTCGAAACCGACAAAGCTGTCGCTGAGATTACCTGTCCTCACACAGGCATCATCACGGCAGTTCATGTGACGCCCGGCATGTCGATCACGGTCGGTACTCCTTTGTTGACGATCAACGCCACTTCTTCCGCTGCCGCACCCGTTGCTCAACCAGCACCATCGGCACCTGCCGCAACCACACCATCAGCTGTGGCTCAAATCGTCGATCCAGCCCCGGCACCAAACGCCCCTTTAACCGCTCCAGCATCGACCACTGCAACCATTGCCAAGAGCGATGGTCCTCCTGCAGCCGCTGGCCCGGGTGTTAGGCGGTTCTCACGCAAACTTGGCGTCAATTTGAAGCAGGTCATTGGCACTGCGTCTGGTGGTCGCATCACACTGGAAGACGTTGAAGCATTTGTTCATAAACGCATGACGCAACCAGCAGTTCCGTCTGTTGCAGCAGGGCCAGGATTCGGTATCGTCCAAGCCGCACCGCTTCCGGATTTCAGCAAGTTCGGACCGGTTGAAAAGCAGCCGATGAACAAGATCTTCCGTATGGCAGCAGCAAACCTGCATACGGCATGGGTGACAATTCCGCACGTGACTCAACACGATCTGTCCGATATCACAGAACTGGAATCCGCTCGTAAGCGATACGTCAAAGCCAATCCCGGTTCACCGAAGATCACCATGACGGCCATCATGATCAAGGCCGTTGTGGGAGCTTTAAAAACGTACCCGAATTTCAACTCCAGCGTCGATATGGCGACTGGTGAATTGATTCTGAAGCAGTACTATCACATCGGCGTTGCCGTCGATACGCCCAATGGGTTGGTTGTGCCAGTCATCCGCAACTGTGACCAGAAGAATGTGCTTCAGGTCGCAGCAGAACTCACAGATATTGCGACGCGAGCCCGCGATCGCAAGCTCAAGACAGAAGAAATGCAGGGCGGCACGTTTACAATCACGAATCTTGGCGGCATTGGCGGAACAGCATTTACGCCGATTGTTAACTATCCTGAAGTCGCTATTCTTGGCATGTCGCGGGGCCAGACACAGCTTTCATTGGAAGAAGGCCAGCTCACCGAACGGCTGATGCTGCCCTTGTCATTGTCATACGATCATCGAGCTGTCAACGGTGCGGATGCGGCTCGGTTTATTGTGAAACTGTCAGGCAGCCTGACGAACTTCTTCGAGCTGTTTTAATTTGTTTTCTGACCTGTGACGCACGAGCCGCAACGTCCGGCGAGAATGCGTCACGCCCGGATCGGTTTGGAAACCCGGGCCACGCCGCAATTCCTTCTGGCATGGCATCCGAGAGTTTGCGACATTCTGGAGCTACATAACCTGGCAGCCCAGAGTCATCAAAGTCGGACTTTCGTCCCCACAAAGCAGCTCGCCCATCGCGATACAACAGAATCCAATCCGGATGTCGATCCAGATGCTGCACCGCTGCCACATCGCCAATGCAGTCCAAAAGTACCAAATTCGGATTGCCGAATTTCAGGACGCGGTTCGAATCCACAGGCCCCGAATCATCGCCTCGATGGCGACGTGACATGTCTGAAC
>JAYVNW010000803.1:0-5614 GCA_043758225.1 Candidatus Kuenenia sp.
TCGGACGGGATGTTGCCGTCAGCGGCGTGAATCACGTAAACCGAATCCCATTCGAGACCCTTTGCCGAATGGATCGTGCTGAGAATCAGATAGTCTTCATCCAGAAATGGATCAGCAGGAAGCTCCTGCGTGGAACTCGGCGGATCGAGAGTCATCTCCGCCAGGAACTCCATGCGACTTTGATACCGCGCGGCGATAGCTTCGAGCTGAATCAAATCATTGAGCCGCGCTTTCACGTTGTCGTATTTTGTTTCCAGCAGTGGAGCGTAGAACAGACGCGTTGCATGAATATCGGTTGCGACACCGGCGTCAGATTCCGCTCGTTCTTCCATGTCGCGCAACAGACGAATCAGCTTCGGCCAGTCATCGCGAAGTGCAGTCGGCGGAGTCCATGAATTCCATGTCTCAAAATGCCCACCGGCATCTCGCAGCGATTCCAGCAGCGACGCGGCCTTCACATGCCCGATACCTGGCAGCAATACGAGGACTCGAAAACCGGCCACGGAATCCAGGGGATTTTCGGCCAGACGCAGAAATGACATCAGGTCGCGCACATGAGCGGTCTCAAGAAATCGCAGGCCGCCGTACTTCACGAACGGTACATTGCGACGACCAAGTTCGGCTTCCATCGCCATGCTGTGATGGGACGCCCGAAACAGGACGCACTGTTGCTTCAGCGGAACACCTTTTTCACGCCGATCGAGAATCTGATCAATGACGTAGGTCGTTTGAGCGTCCTCATCACTGCACGTCACAAGCACCGGCATCGCGCCATCGCCGCGTGATGACCAGAGTTCCTTGGAATGGCGTTCTTCAGCTTCCGCAATGACGCGATTGGTCGCGTCCAGAATCTTCTGCGTGCTGCGATAGTTTTGTTCGAGCGGGATCAGCACTGTTCCCGGATACTCATTTGGAAAATCCAGAATGTTGCGCACTGTCGCGGCGCGGAACGAATAGATCGACTGCGCGTCATCGCCAACCGCTGTGAGCCCACGACCATCCGGACAGATGTTCTTCAAAATCTGCGCCTGCAGAATGTTCGTATCCTGGTATTCATCGACCATAACCTTCTGAAACTGCTGCCGCAGCATCTGCCCGCCGTCCGGGTTTTCTGAGAGTGCGTTCCAGAACAGCAGCAGGTCGTCAAAGTCAAGGACTCGTTGTTGCTCTTTCGTTGTGGTGTAGCCGGTGAAGAGTTCACCAAGCCGTTCCTGATGCTCCAGACACCACGGGAAGTATTTTTTAAGGACAATCTCCAGCGACTTCTGAGTGTTCACGCAGCGGCTGTAGATGTCGAGACATGTCGACTTCAGCGGGAAGCGGCTTTCACCTTTCGGGAGATTCAGCTTCGATCGTACGACATTCATAAGGTCTTCGGAATCGCTGCGATCCAGAATCGTAAAGTCCGGATGCAGGCCGATCAGATTTCCATAACGTCGCAGCACGTTGGTGGCGACAGAATGAAACGTGCCACCCGCAATGCGACGAATCGACGATCGCTGGCAGACGCTCGGATCTTTCACTGTCGAAGGGTCCAGCTGCACGAGAATCTGTTCAACTCGCCGCAACATCTCCGCCGCCGCTCGTCGAGTAAACGTCAGCAGCAACAGCCGCGCCGGGTCAGTGCCACTCACAATTTGCCATGCCACACGATTGGCCAACGTCGTCGTTTTGCCGGTTCCGGCTCCGGCGATGATCAGTAATGGTGCATCGCCATGCATCACGGCAGCCCGCTGCTGCGGATTGAGTGATTGGAGGAACTCAGGAATTTCTGCTTCGTTAGTGGCTTTGGTCATTGAGATGTATTCTGACTTATTCAGGCAGCTGGATTGCCCGGGACTCTGTTTTTTCAGGCCCGGCGGGCCGACACAACAACTCTAACGAAAGACGGCTGGAGTTGTGTCAGCCCCTCAGGCATTTTGTGCATGAGTGTGCCACATTCCGGTGGCTCACGCCAACAGCAGAGGCGGTGTCGACTCTCCGAGCCGGAATAGCAATGGAATTCAACGAAGTAACCGTCTCGCGCCGCCGAGACGAGCCTTTTGATAACCTTCATCAGCTGCCAGTGCATGTGCGATGCTTGAAATTCTCTGGAAGCCGACCTAAGACGGATTTGCGAGGTTTTCCGTCCCATACGGCCTCTGCGCAGCCTTTGCAAATCAGGACAGGATCACGAATGGTTTTCAATGGACTCGAACTACGAAATAGCCGTTACAGAATTGTAAAGTCCAAACTGTTACTCCAAATGGACTCATTCGTGGAACTTACGGATCTGACCCATGCACGATAGAGACCGGCTTGAAGGTTCGAAAGCGGTGTATAGGATGGAGCTGTAAGATTCGTGACATGAACATACTTTGCCTGACCGTTCACCTGATTGACCCACAACTCATAACGGATGGCGCCATCCACGGTCTTCCATTGAAACGTGGGCCTTCGATTCGATGTCTGACCAATCGGAGAAAGTATGTCGGTTCGACCACCGATGAAGATATCGAATGGGGTTGTCCAAGAGCCTTGCGTTCCGTTAGCGGCCTTACCAAGCACCCACCAGCGATAAGCGCCGTCCTTGAGATTCGCACTCGGCGTGAAACTCAGGTCTGTGATATTTGTCTTATTCAGCGTCGTTGCGCCGGAGTTTAAATTCTTGATTAATACGGTGTATGACGCGGCACCCGTGACCGCCTGCCATGCAAAAGTCGGTGTTCGATCGAACGTGGGATTCTGCCCGGAAACCACGACCGGAGCCGGAACCACATAGAACTCCACCATGGTCGACCAGCCCGCTGGAGTTCCATCCTGTGCAATTCCTCGGACCCAAGCGCGATAAAGCCCCAGTGGCATGTCACCACGCGGTGAGTACGATGGGGAGGTGACATTCGTGTCACGCAGAATTGGGGGGCCGCCAGCCAGTTGATCGTTGATCAACACATCGTAGCGTGCCGCGCCAGGCAACGCCTTCCACGTCAATGTAGGGCGAGCGGTAATTAAACGACGGTCCATGGGCGCAATTGCAGTTCTCGTCGCGATCTGAATATTAAATTGCGGCGACCAGATGGACTTGCCGGCGGAATTCTTCGCCTGAACCCAGATATTAAAGCGGCCGATTCCAAGATCTGTGACAGGTGTATATGAGGTACCCGTGACTGTCGCCGTTTGAAACGGACTCTGGCCGGTACTCTGGTTGGTAATGAACACCGTGTAACTGGTGGCACCGGGTACTGCGGACCACTTAAACTCCGGGCGCTGTGACTCGGTCGTCGCGGCCATGGAAGCGATTACTGGAGTCGCCAGCATGACCGTGACCGCGTAATCTTCCACTTCGCCATCCTTCGCAAGACCGCGTGGGTTTGTCACTCGAGCGGACGACAGGCGGAATCTGGCAAAAGTACTGCCCAGTTTCGCGGCCACCGGAATTGAAATGGGCAGGTTCTGAATGCCGGCCGCAACCGGAGAATCATCCAGTACGTGCTCGCCGACGTCATCGAAGTCACCATCCTGATTGAAATCAATCCAGCCATCGAGAAATCCACTGCCGCCGGAGACCGTCAGCGTCACCGACGCACTTCTGCCGACATTCAGAGTTGGAAGTAAGACACCGTCATCGCTGTCCAATGTCGCCGCCGCGCTCGGCTTGCCATTCGTTTCAGCAGTGATTGTACTACCCAGCCGCAGTGAGTTGACGATGCGATGACGCGCCCCGTCGCGAACCAGCAGCGTGCGATAGGCCGGATCTGGCAAATCGCCGTAATCAACCGTGAAGGACGCGATCGCCGTCGTTCCAGAGGAACTGTACCTGCTGCCATTTGCTGCTCCCGCCCAGCTGCCCTGCGAGGAAAAGGCGGACAGTGTGAAAGGCAAAATCCCTGTACCGCCGGTAGCTGCAACAAGTTCCTGGTAAATCGAAGGATCATTGCCAACCGGAGCCGTAAGCTGCAATTCACTCGGAAGTTCTGCCGGCGAAGTGACTATTAACTGCGGAGATGTTGCCAGTGACAGCTTTTTCACAAATCCCGTGGCGACAGGGTTTCCGTTGAGAAACAACGTCACGGCAGGATTGTCGTTCACTCCGTCCGCAGTATAGACCTCGTTGGCCAGCCCATCGCTGATTCCGTCATCGAATGTAGAGAGAGTGACGACCTCGACGGGATTGTTGACGTCATTGCTGCCAAAGCGAAAGGTGAGCGGACCGGAGGATTGAACGGCCGCTGACGTATTCGGCAATTCAGTCAATGACGTCAAGGTCCCTTCGCCGTAGCGGATCACTGTATAGGGAGCATGCGCTTGGTTATTGCTGCCAAAGAACCGCTGGTTCGTTGACAGGTTGCTCACGATTGACGTGAAGTCAAATACCGCAGTCGGAGTCAGCAGGCTGCGAGTCTCCAATTGTTCGGCTGCGACTGGTGCCTGCACAGTCCGTCGTCGTCGTTGCGAGCAACGCCATCCGAGATAGTTTCGAATACCGGCAAGAAGGAACTTCACGCCACGAGAAGATTCAATTGTCACAATGCCAGCCTTGAATGAGTCATGACGCTTGCGGTTATGAATGTCACCACCGTCGATTGGCGTTGGTGCGCTCTTTGTCTGAGAACAGTCAACCCCGGCGCAACGCCTGGGGCGACTGGGCCAGCTTGCGAAAATTCGCTGAGCGTCCATCCTTTTCAAGTGCGCCATTTTCCTGAAACGACAGAGGATGCCGACCGTCATCGTAAAACTACGAAAGCCCTCCAATCCATAAAAACCGTCGCGATCTGGTCAGAAGTTCGCGGAGGTGTCCCGGCAACTCCGACTGTGATGATTGTCATCAAAAATTCGACATGTTGTTGAATTCGCGCACTGTTGAGATTCAATTGACTCAACTCATGTTGCTTAGGCCAGGCAACACCGCCCATCATTCCCAATCGGAAGCCTCAACAGTATTACTATGGGTTGTACGGAGACGTTAGACAGGGGGATCTTTACAGATCTCTTATGTTGAGCTGATGGGATCTCAATGGCGGACAGCGGCGACGCAATAGGCTGTTGAGAATGATGCAATTAAAAAACCGATGAGCACGCACCTGGCTACCAACCTGCCGCGCTCATCGGTCCTTGTGACCGCAATTCAAGCGACGATTTCTCGTGCGCCCCCGTTGCGGCTTTTCTAATGGGTAAACGTAGCCATGGATGTACGTTCAGGGCTACAGATTCCTGGAAATTATTGGAAGAAGGCTGAAATCATGCAGTTTCACGACTTGTTCAGTTACTTGAAATGCGTGTCAGGACGGTTGATGGGCGATCGCATTCAAAAACATACTCGCCGCATCGCATCCGCGAAATACGGCTGCAGTCGAGGACTGGCGCCGCACTTTTGCAGCGGCTTGGTGGATTCGCTTGAAGATCGCACGCTATTGACAACTGTTTTGTGGGACGGAGGTGGTGCAGACGCCAACTGGACCACTCCTCAGAACTGGGCATCGGATGTGGCCCCCGTGGCCAATGACGAGTTGGTCTTCCCATCGGGTGCATTACAGTTGACGAACGTGAACAATTTCGCTGCGGGAACGTCATTTAGCTCGATCCTGATATCGGGGAGCAATTATTCGCTGAGCGGAAACCAGCTGTTGCTGAATGG
>JAYVNW010000804.1:0-2704 GCA_043758225.1 Candidatus Kuenenia sp.
GCGTTCGATGATCAGCTCCCGCACGATCTGACCGTCAATCACTTCGACAAACGGGTAAAGCCAGATCGGAACGGAATCCACCAACCGCACAATCGGTGGCGGCATGATCACCGTGCTGTTGCGGATGCTGGTGCGGACGGCGTTGATCAGTTCATGCTGGTGTCGAGCAAATCGGATCTCGTGTCGGACGGTTCGCGTTGAGGTTGTTCTGCGGTTTCCGATGATTCGCTGCCCGGAACTCCCCTCGGAATCATTGACGAACGTCTCGTTGATGGACTGAGTCCTGACTTCTGGTTCCTGAATCACAACCCTGCGAAAGAAGTGGTAGCGGCAACATTGTTTTGGCAGCCATTCGACAAGGCCAAACAATTCCAGATCCACCATATGTTCCAGCAACTCCACAAACTGCTTAGAAAACCGGTCCACTTCTTCAGACAGAGACGCCTCCAGTTGCCCAATGAAGGTAGCGGGAGAGTTTGACAGGAGACTGGCAGTCAGTGCGTTCTTCGCAGGCAGCCACGCGACAAATGCCTGCGTCATCATTTCCTCCAGTTTGTCACTGAGGATTTTGTCACGGGCCTCCACGTGCGTTGCATTTTCGTCTGCGCGGAATTCCAGATTGGCACGACAGGCTTCGCAGATGACGGTTCTGATATCGTGGTAGAACTGATTCAGCGTCTTCAGGCTGTTGATATAAGCCGTGGCGACGGTTTCTCGGGCGGGCGACGACAAAGCAGAAAGCTCCTGCCATGCCAAACGCTGAGAAATCGCCTGCGAAAGTTGTTTCGGAAGTTCGTCGTCGAGGGGCTGCCGCTCGAGCTGGCGAATTCGATTCAGTGGCGGGCTGTGATGAGCCTCCGATAACGACGGGAATCGCCGGTTCGCTCGCGTGACTTCGAAAGTCAGGTCATTCGACTCAACAGATGCTTCGGACATCCTACTTTCTCCGATATTTCACAATCGTCACGTTACTGGTGGATCAGGAACTGGCGGTCCTTCGTCATGTAGACGAAAGACCGGGCACGATGCTGCGCGGCGAATTCAAGAAAATGCTGGCCGCCGCCCGGCGGCCACTGGGGGCCCCGCACGAAGCGGCAGCGCAGTGTGGGGGCGGAGCGTTCAGCGGAGCCAAAGGATCGCATGCCGCCCAAGCGGCATCGATCCAGGTGTTTGCGTCCCAGCAAACACCGAAGAGGGCGTTCAGCCCGAAAAGCCGCACCGGCTCCCAAGCCGGTCGGCGCGGCCCGTTCAGGGCGGAGTGTGCTTGCCGGCGTCCAGCCGGTGAGCACACTCCCAGGAAAACAGGGCTCTGCTTACTGGCAGAGTCGATCAAGGGGGAGCACCGATGCAACTTCTGCTAAGTGAAGTTGCGTCGGTGCGGCGGGGGCGGGACCACTGTGGCAGCGGGGCCATCGCTCCGAGAAAAAAACTGGACCCGCGTCGGGATCGGTCGAGACTGTTCGGTCCCTGACGGAACAGGCGCGCAGGATCCTCAATCCACAGCCTGAACCGTAATGCGGTTCAGCGCGACTTCAGCCGCCGAGAAAACTGAACTCGTGATCAAGTGCAGATTCACACCGCACACAATCCACATTCCGCGTCATAACGAATCTGACGATCGTTTGCTCGGAACGCTGCCGCTCAGTGTTCACAGGAGACGAGTGAAGAAGAGAAGGTTATTTAATGTCCACTGTTTTGTGAGCAATCGGAAAAGTGCCCACGAGCTCCGTTCATGAATCGTGCGGGTCTGTTTGTCTGACGACGAAAGCAGGCAAAGAGTCCCGTACGATCGACGGGGGATGGTGGGCTTGTTTTGGCATTCCTGGCAGTGTGAACCGTTCCCCCACTGAAATCTAACGAACGTGGATGAAACTCGCCTGGCCGGAAACGAGGAAGCAATTTCTCGGAATGCTATGCATTCATGAGGTTTTGATTTCACTCGTTTCCGTTCCATCTGAATTTTGGACGCTGGGTTCAGCGAAACTACGTGACACGTTTCATTTTCGCAGGTAAACTGCAACGTGAAGTTGTTGGGAACTGGTTTGGATTTGAATTGCGATCGTTCGACTCGGCAGGAGAAACGTTTTGGACAGAAACTGGGACAATATCGATGCCGTGGAAACGCACGGTGACAAAGTCAGCGGTGCATGGGTCTTCCGTGGCACGCGTGTACCGGTTGCCGCTTTGTTCGAGAACCTACGTGATGGTGCGACGATTGATCAGTTCGTTGAATGGTTTCCCGGAGTCAGTCGCAATGATGTGGAATCAGTCCTGAACCATGAAGTCTCGCTGCTGACGAAATCGGATGCGGCATGAGAATTCTCTTCGATCAGGGGACACCGGTGCCGCTGCGTCGTCATCTCGCTGAACATGTAGTTACCACCGCTTTTGAAGAAGGCTGGTCGGATCTCGCAAACGGAAAACTGCTCGACACGGCCGAACAAGCGGGATTTGAATTGCTGATCACGACGGACAGCAATCTGCAATACCAACAAAACCTGACAGAACGCAGAATTGGGATTATCGTGCTGCGATCTGCTTCGTGGCCTCGTATTCAGAAGTCAATTTCTGCTATTCAGGTTGCCGTCGGTCGAGCGTCAATCGGATCGTACGAAGAGATTGAGATCCCGCACGAAATTTGAGCCTGAGTGTCGCGTCGATGGCATCCTCCATGTAGTGGCTTTAAGTGTTATGTGCACGATGA
>JAYVNW010000805.1:0-4323 GCA_043758225.1 Candidatus Kuenenia sp.
GGAAAACTGTGGAACTTTACCACGCTTACAGTTCAGGCCTGCACTATCCTCGCACGGTGATGTTTGCCGCGGACCTGGAACCGGGATCACATCAAATCAATGTCCGAATTGGCACTCATCACAATGAAAAAAGCAAAGGTCACGCCGTGAGAATTTTGTCGTTCGTGGCGAACGGCCCGGTCCTGACTTCGCATGATTTGAAATGAGGATTTTCTCAATGCATGCCCGATTGCGGCAGGCCGATTCGAAATCCCCCTTCCTCGGTGAAGGTCACGTTCGGTAAAGTTTATTTTAAAGCGACTCATGTCCATCAATTCATTCCGTACAACATCGCATGATCTTCTTGACCGGCTCCAACCTGTGTCGGGTTCGCCGTTTGTATGTCCGGGAAGCAGCGTCGCGATTTCGCGATCAATTCATCTGGCGCGGCTTAATGCGGCGTGGCCGGGTTGCGATCAGTGTGAATGGCGATTCGATTCGGAAGGATTGGCCCAACGCACGGTGCTGGAAACTGATCGCATTCGCGGTCACCGCATAGATGGAATCCGTCGCACGGAATTTGGCATTCGAGGACAGTACATCAACGATCTCGATCGCCAAACTGCCGCTGATCTGACTCGCATTTTCTGCGCATGTCTGCACGAACAATCGTCTCATATTGATCCTCATGCCGACGAGCGGTCTGGCGCTACCACGCCGGTACAAGTTCGTAACTTGCCGCCAGTGGCGAACACGCCCACCGATCCGGCACTCGCTGCGTTCCAATCGATCGCCCCGGTTATTGTGGGCTACGACGGACGCAGTGCGTCTGTTGATCTGGCGATCGGCGTTGTCGCCGCCAGTCGTGAATTCGGCCTGCCAGTCATCGATATCGGCCGCTGTACGGCCGCCTCAATTCTGGAAGCCGCCCGCTCCTTTCGTGAATGCAGTGGCGCGATTCTTGTCACTGGTGCCGGATCGCCGAATGCCTGGGCCGGCCTCGACGTCTTTGATCGCAGTGGCGATACTGTTGCAGTTGTGTGGAAGGATGTTGGCGTGCAATTGGAACACGTCAGCTCCGACGCCGGAGCTTTTCTGAAACTGCAACTTCCCGACACTGCAACACGCGCGCGCTGGGCACGAAGATTGACCCGGCAATCCGGAGCGCACAACGTCGTCAGCTTTGAAGATCGGTATCGCGATTGGTTGCTGAGATGGTATCCAAAACAATCCACTTTGCGAATACTTGTCCGCACCGACGACGATCTGATTCAGCAGCGTCTGGCATGGATTTCTGAAGTCACCGGGCTGGAAATCATTCGTCGCAGCCCGCATGATTCCTCTGTCCCGCCGCATGTTGCCATGACCATGACAGTCGCTGAGGATGATCGGCAATTTCAATTCATCAATGCCGCCAACCAATCAGTGACCGCCGACCGACTGGCCTTGATGCTGAATCGAGCGATGCACAGTCAGTCGGCACACGTTACCGCTCACGCCGACGCGGCGTCTGCCAGATTCTGGATTTCCGATGCTGCCAGCATCGGATTGCCGGGATCGGCAGAATCAATTCGCGACGCCCTCGCAACTTTGGGACTCGTTTCGCGTCTGATGGAAAGTAGACGACTCAATGGCGAACTGCAATAAGCAGCGTTTTCGCGCGACTATCCTCGAATCTCAAAGTCAGGCAAAGTTTGCATGGAAGTCTGGCTTTGCCCAAAGCGACATAAAATCTCTTCTGCTTGTTCCAGATTCGAGAACAACTCGCTGGCCTGTTCAGACGATCAGCGCTAAACTGGACGATTCTAAACGTCAGCAGACTTACCCTGAGAGAAAAAGGACGTGACTGCTGATGTCGCTCGTTTTGCAACACTTGTGTTGAGGTCAGACGATGAATATCGCAGGTTTCGGTTGGCACACAGGGATGTTTCGGTATTCGTTCCTGGGAGCCGCTGCAGCGATTCTTGTTTTGTTGATGTCCGGGGATTCGGCCTTGGCATTCCAGGCAAAACCAGAAACGCCGCCGGTGCTGGATGCGAAAAGTCAGAAGATTGAAGATCTTGTGACGGCTGCGAAGGCCAAGATGGAAAGCCGCAACTGGGACGCTGCGATGCAGGATTGTGCCGCCGCATTGCAGGTCAATGAAAAAAGTGGCCGAGCCCTGGTGGCACGTGGCATGGTCTACAACGGCAAAGGCGAATACGACAACGCCATTAAAGACTTCGATGTTGTCACCGAGTTGACTGGCCGCGAGCCTGAAAAACTCCGGGACCGCGCGGATGCGTATGCGGAGCGATCTCATTCGCTGTACCAGCAGGGCAAATATCTGGAAGCCATCGACAGCGCATATTTCGCGACGCTCGAAAAGAGCGATCACATTGGTGCCCATCTCAACCGTGCTCTCGCATACGTCGCCCGACACGAATACGACAAAGCTGTGAACAGTTCAAATCGAGCGATCAACGCGGAGGCAAAGTCAGCTGAAGCGTACAGCATGCGCGGTCTGGCATACGGTGCTAAGGGCAATTTCGATCAGGCACTGGCGGATGAAAGCAAAGCGATTGAGTTGAATTCGAATCTGGCCATTGCCTATCAGCGTCGAGCGGCAGCATATCTGGCGAAGAAGGAACCTGCGAAATCAATTGCAGATCTGGAGAAAGCAATTTCACTGGACCAGAATCTTGTCGATGCGTTGTGCGATCGCGCGTTCCTGTATGCTCTGAATCGTGACCCTGTCAGAGCCATGGCGGATCTGGATCTGGCAATTCGAAAAGATCCGAAATTCGCGAAAGCCCATGTTCAAAAAGGTATGGCTCTGCTGGATCAGGAAAAGACGGATGAAGCGATTGCCTGCTTCGATACTGCTATCAAGCTGCAGGAAAACAATGCTCCGGCACACTGCTATCGCGGATATGCACTCCACAGTAAGGCGTCTTACAAGGCAGCGGTTGAAGAGTTCACCAAAGCGATCAAGGCCGATACCGCATTTGTGGCGGCCTATTCCGGGCGAAATCAGTCGTACAAACGATTAAAAATGACGTCCGAAGCCAGTGCGGATGCAGCGAAAGTTCGAGAGTTGACACCTGAGCCGGCAAAGAAGACGGACGATAAGAAAAAGGAAGATCCTCCGCCTCGCTTTCTAGTCAAATCAAAGCCTGTGGATACGGCGAAGAGGAAAGACATGTTGCGATCGGCGGCTGAGGTCGATCGGATGGTGACGGCAAACTATGCAAAAACGAATACCACACCAAATCAGAGAACGTCCGATGAACAATTTGTCCGTCGCATCTATCTGGATGTGACAGGCACGATTCCAACGCTGGGCCAGACACGAAAATTTCTGAACTCTCCTGATCCGGAAAAACGCACTGCGTTGATCGATGAATTGCTCAATAGCGACAGCTATGCAAGTCACTGGTTCAATTACTGGGCTGATGTCCTGCGATACACCGACAGTCTGAACAATAACGTTCGAGGTGAAGGATATCGCCAATGGATCAAGCAGTCTCTCGCAGAAAGCAAGCCCTGGGATAAGTTCGTTTTTGAACTGCTGAGTGCTGATGGACTGATGTGGAAAAATCCAGCAACCGGCTATGTCCAGCGCGATTCGGGTATGCCTTTGGACAACATGAACAATACCGTGCGCATCTTCCTTGGAACTCGCATTGGTTGTGCTCAATGCCACGATCACCCGTTTGACAAGTGGACTCAGAAAGAGTTCTACCAGATGGCTGCGTTCACCTTCGGCACACAGACAAATACCAGCGGTGGCGATAAACGATATTGGGATAGCAATCCGAATGATCGCTTGCAGGAAGAATACGACAAGATCGTCCAGGAAGAGGAAGATCGTCGAAACAACTCCTACCGATTCGATCGCCAGCTGAGCATTAACATGATGATCGTTAACGATCAGGTGGATCGAAAGATCACATTGCCTGCAAATTACGCTTATGAAAACGGCAAGGCCGGCGAGGTTGTTCCGCCAAAATCGTTGTTTGGTAAGCCTGCAGAGATTGGCAAAGACGAAACTCCGCGTCGTGCCTTTGCCCGGTGGGTTACATCGAAAGATAATCCTCGATTCGCCTTGACGATCGCCAATCGTTTGTGGAAGCAAACGTTTGGTGTGGGTCAGATCGAACCTGTGGATGACATGATGGACAGTACCGTCGCTGAAAATCCTGAACTCATGACGTTTCTCGAAGCGGAAATTAAACGGCTGAACTTCGACATGAAGGAATACCTGCGCGTCCTTTACAACACTGAAGTCTATCAGCGTCAGTCAACGGGCGAAGAAACAAATGCCGGAGAACCGTATCACTTCGCAGGTCCATTGCTGCGTCG
>JAYVNW010000806.1:0-2189 GCA_043758225.1 Candidatus Kuenenia sp.
GCCTGCCCGTCCAGCATTGAGATTCTCGAATCCGTCGGCGCGAACAGCGCAGCGAGTAATGTGAGGGTGAGCATGTGGTTGAGTTATTCATTCAGTAAATGGCACGGTGCTAGCCGCGAGTTTCTGTCCGCAAAACATGCATCAAGCGATTCATTTTTTGCCTCTGTCTTTCTGCCTTCCAGTGCGATTTGAAGACAGAAAAAAGGAGGCAGAAAAATTTGTACCACCGCTGCAGTTCATTACTCATTCTGATGTGGAACCTGGAATTTTAGAACGGCCACTGGTGAATAAAGCCATTCCGCTCATTTTTTCTGTTCAGCAATTCGCCGAGTATAGCGGCTGATGGCGTCAAGGAAATTCGGGGGGAACTGTTGCCGAATAAGTTCCCGTGCTTTAGTTTCCGCTTGTTTGTCGAGCATGCCCCAGCCGCCATTCTCTGTCAATTCTTTTCGATCAGCATCGCCCTCAGCTGCTGATCCCTTGATCCTGCTCTGAGCTGCCCCTTGCTGGCTTGGCTGAGTTTGCTGACCTTGTCCCTGGCCGTCACTCTGTTGCTGCTGTTTCTGTTTTTGCTGTTCCATTTCTTCAAGCAGTTTATCCAGCGCCGCGATGACTTCATCTTCGCGTTTCTGCACGGGATCATCAGCGTTACCAAGATCCAATCGGCGTTGCACGTCCGACATGAGGCGAGCCACCTGCGGCAGACCTTCAGTCGCAACTTTGGCTTCTTCTTTCATCATTTCCGCAACTGCGCGAAAGCGTGATGGTACGTCGAGCGTATTATTGAGAAGCAGGGTGATGTCATCACCGGCTTCCGTTGATTTCAGAAGTCGCAGGCGACAGACGGCTCTATAGAAAAATAAGCTCGCGGGATCGACGACTTTTTCCGGATCGAGGGGTTCCAACATGGCGATCGCTTCATCATAGAAACGATGTTGAGTCAACCAGCGAGCGTGATACAGTGAAACATGGTCTCGAAAGAATGCATCGGATCGCGGGCCTTCGAAGTCGATAGCTTTGCGAGTGCCGATCGACCGACATGAATCAACGAGTTGCTGGACGGATTTGTCTGCGATAGCGAATGAATCAATCAGACGATCCAGAGTTTGTTCGGCTGTGATTCCGTCGATCTGCTGCCCGTCAGCCCAGACATCCATCGCTTGCTGAGTCGTCGCTTCATCAACGCGTGCCAGTGTGAGCCACTGTTGCAGGCCTTCCTTGATCTGGTCCGTTGGCATTCGGCCAAAAGCGGCAGAGCTGGCCGAGGTAGTGTTCTTGCTGGAGACATCATCGGGTTTCGACGGCAACACTGAAGCATCAACGCAGACGATGCTGAATATGGTTGAGAGGCCAGCGACTGCGAATCGTTTCATATTTGATGCCTCATAAAAAACTCGATGATCCATTAGCCGTTATTGTTGGCGTGCGTCAGGCCGTTCGCAGAGTATAGCCGCGACGAGGGCTTGTAGAAATGCTGAACAAAACAATCGTTTCGTAGGACGGGACGCCAGCCCCGCCCTGATGTATAAACATACGGTCAGAACGGGGCTGGAGTCCCGTCGTACGAAAAACTCTCTCAGCTCAACCTGTTTGGGGCAGATCAAGCAGATTTGCAAAACGTGCCAGGACGACGGCTTTCAATTCACTGAATTCAGGCTGATCAAATTGCCCGTGATCCACCAACTCCTGCGCCATACGACGGGCAATTTGCAGGATCGCCAAATCCCGCACCGGGTCCGCATGACGCAACGGCATCGCTCCGCTTTGCCGCAATCCAAGTATATCGCCGGGACCACGGAGTTCCGCGTCTTTTTCCGCCAGTTGGAAGCCATCGGAGGATTTCTCCAATGCGAACAGACGTTCAAGTGCCTCCGGAGCTTCGGTGGTCGAGAGCAGAAAACAGTAGCCCTGATAGCTGCCGCGACAAACTCGACCACGCAATTGATGCAGCTGAGCCAGCCCAAAACGGTCGGCCTGCTGAATAATCATAATTGTCGCATTCGTGACGTTCACGCCCACTTCAATGACCGTCGTTGAAACCAGTGCATCGACTTCGTGACTTCGAAACCGGTCCATCACCTCGTGCCGTTGTTCGCGATCCATGCGGCCGTGTAACAATTCGACTCGCAAGCCGGAAAGTTCAGTTCGCATCAATTGTGCGAATACAGTTTCCGCTGCTGCTGCATCGT
>JAYVNW010000807.1:0-5886 GCA_043758225.1 Candidatus Kuenenia sp.
ACCAGAACGATTGATCCGTTGCGGACGAAGATCACGGACTTTCCAGCGCTCCGGTGAGCAAACAGTGCAGGATGATGTTCGGCGATTGCAAACATCAAAGAACGGCCGGGACATTTTTCACTCATAGGTGCGACAAAAGGATCCGCCGCGTTCAACACTGCGGTGCCCGTTGGTTTGACAACATCCACAATTGTGCGTTTTACCAGCGCAAGTTTTTCCAGCGTATCGATGCCTTCCAGACCAAGGTGATCGCCTTCGCCGATGTTTGTTACAACCGCAACATCGCACAGATCGAATCCCAATCCGGCTCGCAGAATTCCGCCGCGTGCAGTTTCCAGAACAACCGCTTGAACTTGTGGATGAGCAAGGACCGTCTGAGCGCTGACCGGACCACTGCAGTCGCCGTTATCAATGCGGCGATCGTCAATCCAGATGCCATCAGTGCAGGTCATGCCAACCTTGCGACCATCGCAGCGAATCATGTGAGCAATCAGACGAGTCACGGTCGTCTTGCCATTCACGCCGGTCACAGCAACGGTCGGAATGCGTCCGGTTTCGCCTTCGGCAAACATCAGATCGATGATTGCAGCACCGACGTCCCGCGGTGTTCCTGTTGATGGCGACAGGTGCATTCGCAATCCCGGCGCCGCATTGACTTCCACGATCGCGCCGTTGGATGGATCAAGAGGCCGACGTGGATCAAGTGCCACGATGTCAATGCCCGCGACATCAAGCCCGATCACCTGAGCGGCTTCAATTGCACTGGCAGCAAAATCCGGATGAATGTCGTCCGTAATATCAACGGCCGTTCCGCCGGTGCTGAGATTTGCATTCCGACGCAGCAATGCCACTTGACCAGCTTCCAGTACCGACGACAAAGTGAGTCCCTGCTCAGCCAGAATCGTCACGGAAGTTTCATCATTCTTCAGCCGAGTCAACGGGAAACCATGCCCATTGCCACGTTTCGGACAAGCGTTCACCTTTCGAATCAAAGCATCCACCGTGCTGGCGGCATCGCCGACGACATGGGCCGGGGCTCGACGCGCTGCTGCGACGACCTTTGAGCCGACTACAAGCAGGCGGAAGTCGTCGCCGGGAACAAATCGTTCAACGACGATGCCTTCGCCTTCCAGACGGGCGGTACGATATGCGGCAGCGACTTGCTCTGGCGTTGAAATATTTGTCGTCACGCCTCGGCCCTGATTTCCAAAGCGAGGCTTCACGACGACAGTACCAGTGATCTCTTTGGCCTGTTCAATCGCCGCTTCCAGACTGTCAACAGGTCCGCCTTCCGGAACGGAAATCCCGACTTCGCTCAGTAATCGCCGAGTCAGCTCTTTATCCTGAGCGATCGATTCAGCAATCGCACTGGTGGTGTGTGTTTCGGCGGCAAGAATTCGTTTTTGACGATTACCATGTCCGAGCCGAATCAGGTTGCCGGATGTCATGCGACGCCATGGGATCCCGCGTCGAACGGCGGCATCCACGATGGACTTTGTGCTAGGGCCTAGACAAGTGTCTTCCGCGATCACTCGCAGTTTTTCGATTTCGCTCTGAACGTCAAAGGCCGTGTCATTCACCGCAGCCATGAGCAATCGATAGGCCGCGTCAACCGCCGCTCTAGCCAACGCTTCTGACTGATATTCAACGGCAACGCGATAGATTCCCGAGGTCGAAGTTTCGCGAGCGCGACCGAAGCCGACTTCTGTCCCGCCCAATGACTGCAGTTCGAGGGACGTGTGTTCGAGTACATGTCCCAGCCATGTACCGCGTCGCAGGCGTTCAAAGAATCCTCCACGAACGCCTTCGCTGCAACGATGCTCAATCATCGATGGCAGCCAGTTCATCAGCCTTTCGTTAAAGCCAGGCAGCAAGTCCGAAGGTTTTTGTTCAAATTCCTCAAGATCCACCCAAACTTCAAGTACAGGGAAATTCGCCCACACGTTTGGACCGCTTAGATTTTTGATCTTCAGAATTTTCACGCCAGTAAACCTCAGATGTTGTCAGGATAGGATTTGAACGAGTGCTGATGGGATTAACACAGTACTTGTGCGCACATCGAACCCGGATGGTGCACACGGTGGTTGCGGACAAAGACCGATATTTTTCGAGCTGTTGTTCGCCAACGGTTCAGCCTTGAACCTGGAATGTCCAGAATGCATATTGCTTCTTTTGGACGAGAGTGCTGCAGTATCTGGTGGTTTCACTCAGGAAGCCGCGCGGAATTGCTGCTTTGCGAGTGTGCCGTTTTATCCGATCTGCCAATTGCGGATTGTTGACCGCTTTTTCTCACATTTCTTTGCTGTATATCAGTCCGCCACGGGAATCCCGCATCTGATCGAGGTTAGCATTTCTCGACCGTCCCAAACGGAAATCAAACCAAGCGCGGGAATTGTAAATCAGTCTGTGCCGAAAGAAAGACCCTGATCAAAAGATTCTCACAACCCATGTGGTCATTCTGTGATCACGGTTGGCGTAAGATATCGTCAGTTCAGGGGCATTGCCCACACAGAATTCCGACACACCGCTTTAAGTGCATTTGGCAGAACTATTTACGGCCGATTTCACGCAAGAAGATTGATGCCGAGATCGCGCTATTAAGATGTCTTCACCAGCACAATCTGCTGGTCTGCAAAACTGGGCTAGTTTCCCTTGAGTGCTCGATATCGCTGAATCAGGCGATTCGTCGATGAATCGTGGCTGAGCACCGGTTCATCCTTCGCCTCAAGTTCCGGCACGATCCGCTGAGCCAGAACTTTGCCCAGTTCCACACCCCATTGATCGAACGAATCGATGTTCCAGATCGCACCCTGGGCGAATACCGAATGCTCGTAGAGTGCGATCAGCTTCCCAAGAATCCCGGGGGTCAGCTGTTCGGCAAAAATCGTGTTTGAAGGACGATTCCCATCAAACACACGATGCGGCACCAGCGATTCCGCCGTGCCTTCAGCGCGAACTTGTTCGGCCGACTTACCAAACGCCAATGCTTCGGACTGTGCCAATACATTCGCTATCAGGATGTCGTGATGGCGGCCCATCGGATTAAGCGACCGGGCGAACGCGATGAAATCACACGGGATCAATCGAGTTCCCTGATGAATCAACTGGTAAAAAGAATGTTGCCCGTTGGTTCCGGGTTCGCCCCAGTACACCGGACTCGTGTCATAATCAACCTGAGTTCCATCAATTGTGACGTGCTTGCCATTGCTTTCCATTGTGAGCTGCTGCAGGTACGCCGGAAATCGTTTCAGATACTGTTCGTACGGCAGCACAGCCACAGTTTGAGCATTAAAGAAGTCCGTGTACCAGATTCCCAGCAACGCCATGAGCACCGGCAGGTTCCGTTCGAACGGCGTTGTGCGAAAATGCTCATCCATCTGATGGAAGCCTTCCAGCAGAGCATAAAAGTTCTTTACGCCGATGGCCAGCATCGTGGAAAGCCCAATGGCTGAAACCATCGAATAGCGACCGCCGACCCAATCCCAGAACTCAAACATGTTGCAGGTATCAATTCCAAATGCTGCCACCTTGGCGGCGTTCGTCGAAAGTGCCACGAAGTGCTTCGCCACGGCTTTGGTATCTCCACCCAGCCCGGCCAATAACCAATCTCGGGCGCTTTGAGCGTTTGTCATCGTTTCCTGAGTTGTGAAAGTCTTCGATGCGACGATGAACAGAGTTTCCTCCGGATCGAGTGCACGGACCGCTTCTGCCAGATCACTATCGTCAACGTTGGACACGAATAGAAAATTCCGACTGCGTTCGCTGTAAGATTTCAAAGCTTCATAGGCCATGACAGGGCCGAGGTCTGAGCCACCGATGCCGATATTGACGATGTTTCGAATTCGTTTGCCAGTGTGGCCTTCCCACTCCCCGCTGTAAATTCTGTTCGTAAAATCCTCCATCCTGTCGAGCACAGCGTGAACCTTCGGGACAACATTTTCGCCATCGACCATGATGGCGGCTCCCTTCGGAGCTCTCAATGCGACGTGCAGCACGGATCGATCCTCTGTAAGATTAATCCTGTCGCCTCGAAACATGGCATCAATCTTTGATCGCAGACGAGTTTCCTCCGCGAGCTTCAACAGCAATGTCAGCGTTTCATCGGTGATGCGGTTTTTTGAGTAGTCGAAATATATTCCCATTGCCTCGATTGCAAATCGTTCTCCGCGTTTCGGATCTTCTGCAAACAGTTCTCGCATATGCAGATCGCGCACCTCAGCAGCATGGCTTTGAAGATTCTTCCATGATGTTCGAGCCGTGAGCGATGCGTGCTTTGTGGTCATGTTTCAGTTCCGTGTGTTCTGATTCAATTTGTCGCCGGACAGGATTGCGGTCAGCGATTGCAGTCGCACTTTATTCTTACACAGAAAAAAAGCAATGGCCGGTCGATTACAGTGACTCCATGCGTTCCATTTGATTCGCGGGGTCCAAAACCTGTTGAACCCGACTCGAAGAGGAGGTTGCGTTACCCGCTGTCGCCCTCTTCGTCGACTCGGGTTCAACGGCTCAGTTCAGGCCCTTGAAGAATTGCCGCGAGCCAATACTTTCACATCTCAGCCACAAGTACGAGCAAGTATTCAATCCAACAACACCAGCGTGTCTGGCAATTCGTTGACGTCTTCAGTCGTACGGGGCAGTGCGGTTTGGAGTGACGTGGCGGCGTGTTGAATTGTGTCGCAGATGGCGGTGGCAACGTCTTGACTGCGAAGACTTGCAGTGAGTCGTTGACACAGTTCTTCGGGGAATTGTTCGCCCAGCGCTTCCACGACACTGTGGTCGCCGAGGACTACGGCCGTGCGTTCGTAGAGCGACACAAAGATCAGTAAGCCGGATGCACCGGCAGTGTGGTGAACTCGACGATCAAAGAAGAGTTCTCGAGCCCGCAGGTTGACTTCCTGCTGCATGTGTGAACGTGGCGTGAATAACCGGCGCAGACTTCGGAATCGATCGGTCATGACCGCGCCGACGATGAAACATACGAGCATGACGAGTACCAACAATGCGACTTGTCCCCAGAGCGGTATGCCACCCCATGTTCCGTGATCATTGTGACCCGGAAAAGTCAGAAAGGCGACCACTGCGCCAGTCATGGCGCTCCACAGGCCGACAAGATCTTCAGCGCGGTCGTATCGGCCGGAAGCTGTTGCGACAACGGGTACTATCTCACAGCTGGTTTTCGATTCGGCTGCCGAGACCGCAGATTCCACGCGAGCACGCTGTTCGGAGTTAATGATTTCAGATGCTTTTTGCATTGAGCGATTCCTTTAGATGGAACGATTCTGAACGTCGCCTTTCGCTCCGCGGAAGTTGCGAAAATGTTTCTTTCGCGGAGCGAAAGGCAACACTTACCAGGACCCAGAAGCACCACCGCCGCCAGACGAGCCACCACCAAATGATCCGCCACTGAATCCACCGCCGCCACCGCTGCTGTTTTGAGCCATGTTGCGCAAGATAAACCAGATGGCAACGAAGACTCCGCCCCACATTAACCATGCCCAGCCGCTTGAGCCTCGACGATACAAAGAGACTGCCGTAAAGATGGCAAGGCCAAAGAAGACAATGGGAACGATGTACTCAGCAGCCGATCGAGGACGAGTGGGCAGTTCCAGTTTCCGGGCCATCTTGTCGAGAGCATCCACACCGCTCACAATGCCCTCGGGAAACTTGCCCTGCTTGAATTGCGGAATAATGAACTCGTTCATGATCTGCTGACATGTCTGGTTCTCCGTGCGTCCCCAGCCGGCTCCAAGTTCAATCCGCGCCGCTCGGTCACCTTTGGAAATCAACAGCAGGATTCCGGTATTCCAATCCTGCCCTTCCAGCTTTGCGTGACCGATCTGCCACTGATTGAATAACAAGGCCGCGAAGGTCTCAATCGGCAGGTTT
>JAYVNW010000808.1:0-5462 GCA_043758225.1 Candidatus Kuenenia sp.
ACGTCCCGGAGCTGAAAAAAAATCTTAAGAGCGACATAATCTCGGGTCTGCTCGTTTTCCTGATCGCACTGCCATTGTGCCTTGGGATTTCGGGAGCGAGTGGATTTCCCGCAATCAATGGTGTGTTCACGGCGATTGCCGGGGGATTAATCTGTTTCTTTTTGAGCAATTCAGAACTGACCATCAAAGGGCCCGCAGCTGGCATGATTGCAATCGTCCTGGGGGCGGTGCTGGAATTCGCGAAATTGGAAGGCGTGACGCAGAACATCAATGATCCTGAGGTCTACATGAAGTATCTCCCGACGGTTGCCGCAATTGCGGTGATAGCGGGAATCGCACAAATTATTTTTGGCGCTCTCAAAGCTGGCTCACTGGCTGATTTCTTTCCTTCGTCGGTGATCCACGGGCTGCTGGCATCGATCGGCCTGATTATTATTGGCAAGCAAATCTACCCCCTGCTGGGCTTAAAGCCAAATGCCTCAACGGAAGCGTATGAAGCTTATCTGGAAATGCCAGCTCATCTGCCGCATTTTGCATGGCAGATTGCTGTGGTGGGGCTGGCAAGTCTCCTGTTACTTTTCCTCTATCCGCTGTTGAAAAAGAAATTTGCCATCTGTCGTGCCATTCCGGCCCAATTGATCATTTTGGTGCTTGCGATTCCGGCAGCCGCATTTTTGTATACGGATTTTGACGGACTCAAACGCTCCTACGAGATCACTCACGATGGCAAGGCGGTCATGCAGGAAGTCAAGTCGATGCTGGTGAAAGTGCCAGCGAGTCCTGTGGCACTCTCCAAGTCGCTGATATTTCCCAATTTTTCGAGGATCGGCGAATTCGTTTTCTGGAAATGGGTTCTGATGTTCTGTCTTGTGGGCTCACTGGAATCTCTCCTAAGCGCAAAAGCAGTCGATGTCCTGGATCCATGGAAGCGTAAGACCGACCTCAATCGGGACTTGCTGGCAGTGGGCGTCGCGAATACAGCAGTGGCGGCAATCGGCGGCCTGCCGATGATCTCTGAGATCGTCCGGAGTTCAGCCAACAAAGACTATGGGGCGCAAACACGCTGGTCTAACTTCTTCCATGGCCTGTTTCTCCTTGTCAGCATTCTGCTGCTGCCCTTTCTGCTCAACAAGATTCCGTTAACAGCATTGGCGGCAATGCTGGTCTACGCCGGATGTCGCCTGGCTCACTACAAAGAGTTTCTTCACGTTTATCACGTGGGCAAAGAACAACTCATCATTTTCATCAGCACCATTGCGGGAGTGCTCGGGACGGATTTGTTAATCGGCGTCGGCATTGGCATGGCTGTCAAGGTTCTGCTTCAATTATTCCAGGGTGTTACACCACGTCAATTCTTCACCATGCCCGTCGTTGTTGAAGACGAGGGGAAGACGAGGCGGATTCGCCTTCAGGGGAGTGCCATTTTTACGAATTGGCTGATGCTGAAGAAAAAGATCAATTCCCTGCCAACCGATAGTGATGTGGTTGTGGACTTTACGGATTCCAATTACGTTGACCATACCGTAATGACCAGGCTGGGCGAACTGAAGAAAGACTTTGAAGCAGCCGGCAGAAAACTCAACGTAGCGGGACTAGGCAACCACAAGACTTCGTCCCATGACGTTCATGCCGCGCGGCGACGTGTCAAAGTAAGCTAACCGGGCTTTGGGTTGCAGAGTTACTTCTGCCGGAGTTAGTCGCAATCGTCAGGGGCAGCAGGTATGATGCAATAATCGACAATACGTGGGCACTGTTAACCTGACGCCGATTCTACCGAACAGACTGAGAGGTAGAGGACTCGATGAGTGAACTATTGGTCCTCGCAGGAATTCTTATCGCTTCTGTGAGCGGAGTTCCTGGACTCTTCATGAGCCGCAAAACACTTGCAGGGCAGTGGATTGCGACCGTCCTCGCAGTCATCGCGTCCGTAGCGGGTCTCACCGCCGTCGGAATGTTCTGGGTCACTGGCAACAGCCAGCCAATCATCCTGCCCTGGGCTGTCCCAGGCGCGGAGTTTCATGTCGCGATTGACGGCTTGTCGGCATTATTCCTCGTGCCAATTTTTCTGGTGTCTATGCTGGGCAGCATGTACGGTCTGAGTTACTGGAAGCAGACCGAGCATCCTCAAAATGGCCGCAAGCTGCGGCTGTTTTATGGCATGCTGCCCGCTGGCATGGCGTTACTTGTGATTTCCCGAAACAGCATCCTGTTCATGCTGGGCTGGGAAGTCATGGCTCTGTCGGCATTCTTCCTTGTCACCACGGAAGACCATCTCCCGAAGATTCGTGAAGCAGGCTGGATTTATCTTGTCAGTACAAAACTTGCAACCTTGTCATTGTTCGCACTGTTTGCACTGCTGCGAAGCGCGAGCGGTTCATTCGAATTGATGCCGTTAAATGGTGACACACTGACGCATGGCACGGCGACAGCGATCTTCGTCTTCACAGTCCTCGGATTTGGGTTGAAAGCCGGAATGATGCCGTTTCATGTGTGGCTTCCCAGCGCCCATGCGAATGCACCCAGTCATGTTTCTGCCATCATGTCCGGTGTGATCATCAAGATGGGGATCTACGGCATCGTGCGAATCACGTCATTCGTCCCGCATCCTCCGGCCGAATGGGGTGGTGTTCTGTTGAGTCTGGGGGTAGTCTCCGGTGTGCTTGGAATTGCATTTGCTGCGGGTCAGCGAGATCTGAAACGACTGCTGGCGTACAGCAGTATTGAAAACATCGGCATCATTCTGATTGGGATCGGACTGGCTCTGCTGGGACGTTCGCTCGGACGTCCGGAATGGATTATTCTGGGAATGGGCGGTGCGTTGCTGCACGTCTGGAATCACGCCTTGTTCAAAGGGCTGCTCTTCTTCAGCGCTGGCTCCGTTATTCATGCTGTTCACACGCGCGAGATTGATCAACTCGGCGGTCTGGCAAAGCAGATGCCGCGAACTGCAATTTGTTTTGTCATTGGAGCTGTCTCTGTTTGCGGCCTGCCGGCCTTGAACGGATTTGTAAGTGAGTTTCTCATCTATCTGGGGCTGTTTGACACGCTGCGAGTCAAAGCTGGCTCTCCGTTTGCGGCTGCAGCGCTGGCTGCTCCGGTACTTGCAATGATTGGCGCGATGGCAGTGACCTGTTTCGTCAAAGCGTTTGGTGCGGTTTTCCTGGGTTCGGCACGATCGGATCACCCTCAGCATGCTCATGAACCCGGGCTCTCCATGATCGGCCCGATGATTGCTATGGTCATGTGCTGTTTCTTTGTCGGTCTATTCCCGATGTGTATTACGCCACCGCTGTCTCAGGCGATCTCGGCCTGGGCTCCGGAGCTGGGCGATGTGGAACCGCAGTTGGCTGCTCTGGCACCGCTGAACTGGATCAGTAGTCTCTCTTTGGTTCTCGTCGGAGCGCTCGTGTTGACGGGGGTTCTGCTGTGGTTTCGACTTCGAAGCAGTATCGTGGAGACCGGACCAACATGGGGTTGCGGTTATGTTGCGCCAACGGCTCGGATGCAATACACCTCGTCATCGTTTGTGGAAATGCTGGTTGGCCTGTTTAGCTGGGCGCTTCGTCCTCGGACAGAGCTGCCCGGCGTAATGGCATTGTTTCCACAGCGAACCAACTTCCAAAGTGTAATTAGCGATCCGGTGCTTGACGAAGGAGTGCTGCCTGCAGTGGGAATGGTGGCATCCCGATTCTCGTGGTTTCGTATATTCCAGCAGGGAAATATTCAGCTGTATCTGCTGTATATTTTTGGCGCTCTTATGGCACTTTTGCTGTGGCGATAACGAGAGGATCTTCGCGGCATTGTAAAGTTGTCAAATGTTTAACGTTGAGTTGGCAGGCACAAGTCGTAACCCGGAAATCTAATGATTGCGGTCCTTCACAACACAATTCATGTCGCGCTGGCGATTTCTATGCCGCCTTTGTTGCTGGGCGTCATTAACAGGACCAAGGCTGTATTCGCCGGCCGTGTCGGGCCACCTTTGCTGCAACCGTATTACGATCTCCTCCGGCTTTTCCGAAAGGGGTCGGTCTTCAGCAGAACCACAACCTGGGTTTTTCGGGCAGGTCCGGTGGTCGGACTCGTCACTCCCGCAATCGCAGTTCTGATGATCCCGCTTGCAGACTCCTCGGCTCCGATTTCATTCAAGGGCGACTTGATACTGCTGGTATATCTGCTTAGCCTGAGTCGTTTTTTTACGGCATCCGCAGCCCTCGATACTGGGTCCCCTTTTGAAGGAATGGGTGCGGCGCGTGAAGTAACTTTTGCATGTCTCGCGGAACCCGCATTTTTCCTCGGACTGCTTGTGCTGGCCCGACTGTCCGGGTCATTGCAGCTGGCAACGATGCTTGGAAATTCCCTCGCACCGCACTGGTTGAACGAAGGGGCTTCGCTGGCTCTCGTTCTGTTGAGTTGGTTCATCGTGCTGCTTGTCGAAAACTGCCGCATCCCGTTTGATGATCCCAACACGCACCTGGAATTGACGATGATCCATGAGGTGATGGTGCTCGACCACAGCGGCCCTGCGTTTGGAATGATCCTGTATGGTGCAGCGCTGAAGTTGTTTATCTTTGGTGCATTGGTCGTACGGCTGGCCGTGCCTTTGACAACGGGCTTTGCGATTCTTGACTGGCTGGTATTTGTCGTCGGAATGCTGACCGTGGCAATTGGAATCGGCGTCGTCGAATCCACAATGGCCCGTGTTCGTCTGCCGCATATCCCGGTGCTTCTGGTCACCGCGTGTCTGCTTTCCGCTTTTGGGATCCTTCTGCTTGTGAGATAACACGATGACGGCCCTGCTCGACCCGCTGCTGATTCTGATCCTCGCAATCAACTTTTTTGCGCTGGGTGTGAGCCGTATTCGCAGTGTCGTCAACGCAGTAGCTCTTCAGGGAACTCTGCTTGGTGTTTTCCCTTTGCTGGTTCACTCAGAAATCGGTCTGCGGGGCGTTATGCTTGTTGCCGTGACCATTGCAGTCAAGGGATTTGTGATCCCAAAATTCCTCGCGAAAGCCATGCGCGAGGCCGAGATACAGCACGAAGACAAGCCAATCATCAGCTATATGGGTTCTCTCCTGCTGGGAGCACTTGGTACCGGTATGGCAATGGAGTTCTCTCGTACGCTGCCTCTAGCGCCGAGTCACGAAGATTTCCTGATCGTACCGGCATCGCTGGCGACTGTCTGGACCGGATTCCTGATGTTGACCTCACGGCAAAAAGCGATCATGCAGGTTCTGGGCTACCTCCTTCTGGAAAACGGGATCTTCCTTTTCAGTCTGTTGCTTCTGGAAGCGATGCCGCTCCTTGTGGAAATCGGTGTGCTGCTCGATTTGTTTACGGGAGTATTTGTCATGAGCATCATTATCCACCACATCAATCGCGAGTTCGCATCCATGAACACAGAACATCTTTCAGCCCTCAGGGAATAGCCGTACCGCTTACCCTCAGGCTTCGAACAGGAGCCA
>JAYVNW010000809.1:0-3056 GCA_043758225.1 Candidatus Kuenenia sp.
CTGTCGGGGTTTTAATCAACGAATGTCCCATTACATTTAGAAGCCAAGCTGCCGGATGAACTTGGTTCCATGAATGTCCCCGAGCGAGTTGGGCAAGTAGAAGCGGAACTGCGACACTGTTCGCAGGGGGCTGACGAGTGAATTTGAATCAGATACATCAGAGGCTGAAAGGATCTCGGAGCTGGTATGCTGCGCCGAGCTCTTTCGTCGGCGCGCTCAAGGCATTTTTTGCCAGAAGTTCGAATTCACGAAGAACCGGAATTTTCGCTTGCGGTCAAGTAGAACTGCTGGAGATTCGCCAGGTTCTGAGCACTGCAAACCCGGCATCCACATTGAATTTCCCAGCCGTGTGTGTCGCAGAAGATCTCACCGATGTGTCGGGCTCTGATGTAAGTCTCCAACCCTCCGAGAATACTGCCGATTCCGAACATCAAAAACCGAGTGGTCAAACGGATATTTCGGATTCAGATTCGTCGGGTGCCCAATCGCATGACAGCAACATTCGAGGTGAGTTCGAATTTGATCTCATAAGTGACTCGTTTCAAACGAACGGCAACGGCCAGGACTCTTTCAGATATCCCGCAATCAATTATTTCGGTTCATCAAGCCTCGTCATAAGCAGCACACAATCGGCAGAAAGTAAGTCATCTGTCGGCGAATCAAGTCGTCTGACGACCTCCAATCTCGGTCAATTGGTCGCCCGCGACAATGACACATCTCTGATTGACTTCGTTTTTCAGCACAGTGACTCGATTCTTGACAGTTCCCTGTCAAACTCATCGCCTATTGGTTCAAACAAGTCGGAGGATGAATCAACATCGCTGCCGAAGTTGGTCGTAACTCAGCAGAATTCAATCTCGGCACCGACAACGATTGCCCCGCAAGTATTGAAACAAGGGACGGTCGAAGCAAATTCGAAATCTGTTGTCTGGCAAGATGCGGCGTCGAGTGAAGTCTCACCGAATATTGAACTGCATTGGAACAATCAATCAAGATCTCCGTCGAGACCTTTACGAGACTTCGTCGCCCGATCGATGAAGGAAACTGCCGCAACTGAATTGCGATTGTCTGCAGAATTACATGCTGCAAAATCCCACTCCGGGAGTCCGGAAACGGATTCTGCAAACAACGACATACCAGACAAAATCACAGACCGCAGCTGGCGAGGCGTGCTGAGCAACCTCGAAGAATTCTATGCCGGCATTGCTTTCTTCGATTCACCGTTTGACTCCTCAATCGTCGCGGACAAAGCATCGCAGTCCACATTGGCATTCATCGCAGATGAAACACTTCCGATCGATGTTCCTCGATTGACGCCGGAGATTACGCCGTCGCATTCAACGCAGAACCTGCCGAATATGACTCCGACGCGAGTCAAGCAGCTTCGCGAAGGCCACCGACAACACTCCGACGCCGCAGTAGTTTCGACCGAAATTGTTCAGCACGACGGTACACCAGAGCTTGTGACATCTGAGAACATTCCACGGCAATTTAAGCATGTTTTCCTTCCACGTGGACCGCCTCGCAAACAGCCTGCGACCGTTCTGCGAATCATGGATTCGGACGCTGAGGCACATGTCCTGCTGCGACTGAGATACAGCATTGCCCCGAGAGGACCTTCGACTGTGACTGTTGAGATGCAGTCACCTGAAGAAAGTTCTTTTTCGGGGCCGAGAGTGAGCCCTGAAGAAACCTGCCACGTGCAACTTGCCTGCTGAACAGATCAGCGAGTATTCGCAAGGATTTTTCATCGGGGTGAAGCTTGGCTCCCGTCTCAATTTTGGAGCCGATGCATGTCTCAGAAGTCCGAGGACTCCCGGATACGGAGTCTGGTTAAATATCACTATCAAAGAAATAGACACCTTTCGGTTCTGCATGATCCGGAAGATCTGTGTCAGGATACATGGGTCGATTTGAAGCAAACGCAGAACGCGGACGCAATGAATCAACAGGACTCACAAGGCCCTGAAGATTACTTGCGTCAGGCAGTGGGACGAGCAGCAGAACGAGCATTCGGGAAGCTGCGAAAACGCTGTCAACGTGGAGTTGCGTCAGTAGTGTCGCTGGGATTTGATCCAGCGGATTGTGTTCCGAATTCAGAGCTTGTCATGGACTTGAAACTACAAATTGAATCATTGCCCGCTGAAGAGCGATTGGTGATCGAAATGTTGCGGTCAGGTTACGAAGCTTCTGAGATTGCCGATCAGTTGAGTCTATCAACTCAGACCGTGACGCGTCGGAAGCGCAGCGCACTTGAAAAACTGCGACAAACTCTGGGTGGTCAATCATGAAGAAAGAAAATCCAGAACCATGTTTATTAAATGATCTGTCGGTATGTTGTGAGCAGGTTCATCTGGACCTGATCCAGCATTGGCCCGAAACGCCGCTGGATGAAATGTCAGCGGCTTTCTTGGACCACCTTTGCCAATGCCGTGTGTGTCTTCGAAAATGGATCGCTCTCGAAGCCGCCGCGGCTCTGGCCACGCTCCCCGCGGAATCTGCCGATACCAATACGACTCGCCCCTTCTTGCGGGGTTGAGTTTCCCGAACACCGGCCGCAATCTCGACACCGGTATCCCGCAGTCAGAGACATTCACGCAACATCTTTGACCGGTGCTCAAGTGAGCGAAGTTCCTGCGATGCGTTGGTGTTTCCCAATGAACGTGTTGCCATTGCTGTGCAGACCTGTCACAATTTTTGCACCGCTCTTCCTTCTACATGTCTATTCCTGCCGCCTTTGCCATCGCCTCATTTCGCCTTCCTTCAGCGAGGAGACAAATATGCTTGCCATCTTCGGAGCAGCCCGCTCTGCATGTGACGGAGTACGCCGCAGGCGAATTCTGCAGGCTGGTGGGGCAGGGCTTTTGGGTTTGTCGGTACCGCAGTTGCTAGCCGCTGAATCACTGTCCGGCAATGCAGCACCGAAGGCCAAGTCGGTCATCTTTCTGCTGTTGTTCGGTGGCCCAAGTCAACTCGAAACCTTCGACATGAAGCCCGAGGCTCCGCAACTAATTCGAGGGCCATTCAAACCGATCGCCAGCAAAACGCCGGAGCTC
>JAYVNW010000810.1:0-2820 GCA_043758225.1 Candidatus Kuenenia sp.
ACGACTCTGGAAGAATCGCAAAAACTGGCTGAGGATTTTCCGGGACTTGATGTAGTTGTTCGCTCCAATGGATTCGGCGAAGGAAAAGATCAGCCCGAAATGGTTGGCAAAGTTCGCATGCTGGAAGTCGGCAAGAAGGGCAAAACCGCTGGCTTGCTTGGGCTTTATCCGGATGATGCCGAAAATCCAGTTCGTTTTGAATTGGTCACATTAAGCGGCGAGTTGTTTTCTGATTCTGATCGCATGACTCAGCTGATGCGGGCTTACCAGGATCGACTCAAATCCGAATCCATTGCGAGTCTGGACGGTGCGGTGCCTCATCATTCCGGTGCCAAATTTGTTGGTGCAGCAAAGTGTGGCGAATGTCACAAACAATCTCATACCATCTGGAAAGACACGCCACATGCTCATGCATTTGAAAGTCTCGATCCTGCCAACAAACGAAAAGGATTCGAGCGTTTGCGTAGCGTAAAACGAACATTTGATCCAGAATGTATTGCGTGCCACGTAACGGGCTGGGAGCCGGAGCAGTATTTCCGATTTGAAACGGGATTCATCAATGAAGAACTAGCGGTTGACGATTCTGAAAAACTACTGCAGGCTCTGTTGGGTGGTAATCAATGCGAAAACTGTCATGGTCCGGGAAATCGCCATGTCGAATTGATTGAAGCCGGAAGCGATGAGGCTGCAATCAATGAAGTCAAAGTGACGCTCAAACAAGTTGAAAGTACATGCAACCAATGTCATGATGGCGACAATAGCCCAGGCTTTAAGTTTGAAGAATACTGGGACAAAGTTAAACACTACGGCAAAGATTAAAGGTGAGAGCTTTCATGAATTCTGATGCTATTTCGCAGTTGGAAAATCTTTGCCACGCTCCGATTCCGCCGGCCTGTCGTGCAGTACTAATGAACTATCCCGAAGCCCTGCGTGGAGTGCCACGAGCAGATGACGGCAGTGATTCCGAGGGCTTTGTGTCAGAAGCCGAACTGTTGGCCGACCCGGCAGCGGTTCTACGTATGAATCAGGAAGTGCGAAAAGAGAGCATTCTCGATCCGGAAGGCCACGAGTTTTGCTGGCCTATGACTTTTCTGGTCATCGGTGAAACCGGCGACGGCGACTACTACTGTGTCGATACTGCCGGAGAACGTCAGGGCGTGATGCAATTCAGACATCACACGGTTGAATTTGAAATGGTGGCAGAGTCCATGCCTGACTTCATCGATCTGTTGTTCGAGTGTTTTGTTGAGGGTGATGCCGACAGCGATGGTGGTGAATTGGATGAATTCGAAGATTTACCGGCGGTCGAATAGACTGTCGCCGATTTTCAGCCAAGCAGATCTGTCAGAATGCGACCATCATTCGTTGGCCCCATCAAGCGGTTCTCGAGATCTTGATAGAGGTAACTGAATCGGTACGGGTCAAGGCCCATGACATATTGGATGGTGGCCTGAATGCCGCGAACTGTGACGGGATTCTCGACCGGATAGCTCCAACTGCGACGGTGATCCTGCCATATGCAGATAGATGACGCGTTTCGCCTTGGGAGCGAGCATGGGCGGCTTCGGACCTGTTATGTTGGCAGACTGTTGCTGCAAATCTGGCGTTGCGGGGGCTCTGCGTTCTCTTTGGCCAATAGCGATTGCAGCGCCATGGAGCCAATTCCAAGCCCGGCCGTCTGCAGAAGGTGGCGTCGAGTTTGGCTGCAAAGTCGTGCGATATCAGGCGTCATGTTTGATTGCTTCGCCCACGGCATCAGGAGAAATGATTCTCGCAGTTTGCGCCGACATCGGCGTCCGGCATGAAGACTAAACTTTTGAGTGGAATTCCAGTATAACTCGATGATTCTCAGAGTGTATCCCGACGAATACCGTCACTCGTTCGCCGCAACTTTGGGTGCACACCTGTTTTTGAAACTCAATTTTACGCAGGAACAAACTCGTGAAACTGGCTCGAATTCGGCTCAATGATGGTTCTTTCCGTGTCGCAGCGGTTCACGACAAAACCGTTCAGCCGCTTGATCTGACACAGATCGATGAATGTCATTCGCTGATGGATATTCTGAACTCCGCCGATCCTGTAGGCTTGGCTCGCTTCCTGCTGAAGCCCGATACAAAGTTACTGCCGTTTTCTGATGTGCAGTTTCTTGCCCCGATCGATCAGCAGGAAGTCTGGGCAGCTGGCGTCACCTACAAACGCAGCCAAGTGGCTCGAATGGAGGAATCCGAAGCTGCTGCATCTCACTATGACAAAGTCTACACGGCTGATCGGCCGGAGATTTTCTTTAAGGCAACTGCCAATCGTGTATCAGGGCCTGGTCAACCGCTCCGAGTTCGATACGACAGTTCCTGGAGTGTTCCCGAACCGGAGTTCACGCTGGTGATCAGCAAAGCCGGAAGGATCGTTGGTTACACCATTGGAAATGATATGTCAGCCCGCGACATTGAAGGCGAAAATCCGCTGTATCTTCCACAAGCAAAAATGTACAGGCAATGTGCCGGACTTGGCCCGTGTGTGCTTCTGGCTGACGGTCCACTTGAGCCCGATGCCATCGACATTCAGCTGGAAATTCGGCGAGGTGGAAAGATGGTGACTTCCGATGCCACGAAATTAAGTCAGATGAAACGCACTCCGGAAGAACTTGTTGGTTGGCTGTTTCGCGAGAACGACATTCCGAACGGTGCATTTTTAATGACCGGGACCGGAATTGTGCCTGACGACAATTTCACGTTGGAAAATGGCGACGAAGTTTCAATCACAATTGCCGGGATTGGTTGCCTGACGAACTCTATTGTGAAAGATGTCAGTCGGTAAAGTCTC
>JAYVNW010000811.1:0-2263 GCA_043758225.1 Candidatus Kuenenia sp.
GTGTGTTTCTGGCGGTCAGCATGGCGGGATTTGGCTGGTACCATCGTCGCCGCAAAATGAAAACCGTGTAATCCGAGGCAATGGTGAGGCGGCCGCCGCTCCAGCGACAGCCGCCTCGCCTGCGGCATCGGGTTGAACGCAATTCCGTTCAATGAAGCAAAGTAGTAGGCACATTGAATGTGCCGCAACCCGCAAAAAGCAAAGCGTTTTAATTTGCAGCGGACGGCACTCGGAGAGTGCCTGCGACTTTTTGAACGGCATCGCGTTAAACAGATATCACATTTCTCATTGAATTCATAGATCCCTTCCTTCTGCCACACGACAGCTTCGGAGCATTCTCCCATGTTGAAATCATCATTGTCATGGCTTTTCGCATCCGCGTTCCGCAAACTACCGCAGCAGAATCACAGCCGACGCAGTCACAGGTCACGAACAGAGGTTCTGGAACCGCGAGCCCTGCTCAGTGCGGGAGCCCTGGACACATCATTTGGGACGGGCGGAAAAGTTGAAACGATCTTTGGAACCGCGACCGTCAAGGACGACCAGGGGTCTGCGGCCGCGACCCAGGCGGATGGAAAGATCGTCGTCGTCGGGACCAGTTTCAACGGCAGCAACGCGGATTTTGCACTGTCGAGGTACCGCACCGACGGCACTCTCGATACGTCCTTCGATGGCGATGGCAAGGTCACGACACCGTTTGGAACTCTCAATGACGTCGGATTCAATCTGGCCATTCAGAGTGATGGCAAGATCGTGATGGTGGGATACAGCAATAATGGCAGCAACCACGACTTTGCTGTGGCGCGTTACAACTCAAATGGATCACTGGATACCACGTTCGGCCCCGACCATAATGGTAAGGTGACGACCTCGATGGGGGCATTGGATGACCACGCGCACAGCGTCGCGATTCAGGCCGATGGCAGGATCGTGGTGGGCGGATACAGTGAAGGTCCCTCGGCCCTGCGATTTGCACTGGCCGTGTACGACACGAATGGGACTTTAGACAAATCATTTGATGGGGATGGCAAACTTATCGATGAGTCTGTAGCTGTGCAGTCCATTGTCAACAGCGTGGCGATCGTCGGCGACAAGATTCTGGCAGCAGGGCCAGGGATGAACAGCAGCAATCAAGATTTTGCACTTGTTCGGTACAACGCAAATGGTTCACGAGATGCAAACTTCGGTAGTGGTGGAAAAGTCATTACGCCCATTGGATCGGGGAACGAGATTCCTTATGCCATGGCGATCCAGACTGACGGAAAAATTGTCCTGGCGGGTTATAGTGACGTCGGCAGCACTCGAGATTTCGCCGTCGTGCGATATTCGACGACAGGGGGTCTGGACGTTACCGACCCGGCTGTTCCAGGATCGGGATTTAGCGGTGACGGGATAGTAACGACCGCGATCGGAATCGGTCATGACAATGGGCAAGGCGTCGCGATTCAGCCGGATGGGAAAATCGTTGTCTCCGGCTACAGCATCGACGAGACCGACGGAGCCAATACGAACTTCGCACTTGTGCGGTATACCGCAGCGGGCACGCCGGACGAATTGTTTGGGAGCCACGGACGCATGACCCTTGACTTTGGCAACGGGTCGATTGATGTGGCCTCCGATGTGGAGCTGCAAAGTACCGGCAGGATTGTCGTGGCAGGTTACCGGATCAATGCCGGTGTCGGGACTTTCGCTCTCGCTGGATTTCAGGGAAACAGTGAACCGACCAATGTGTCTCTGTCATCGTCGGTGATTCTGGAAAACCTGCCAGTCGGCTCCGTCGTCGGGACGTTGACGACCACAGATCCCGACGTGCTGGATACCTTCACATATTCCCTCGTCGACGGCACCGGCAGCACGGACAACGGCAGCTTCAGGGTCGTCGGCAATCAACTGCAGAGTAACGCGGTTTTCGATTTCAACGTAAAATCCAGCTATTCGATTCGCATACGCACGACTGATCAGTCCGGCGGTTTCGTGGAGAAAGCGTTTACCATTCAAGTCAACGAAATATTGCAAGTCCTGTCCACTTCGTTCGACTCGCAAGGGACGGTTTTGGCTGGCAGCAGCCAAGTCGTTGTGAGTTTCAATAAGGCAGTTCTGCACGCCGATGTAGCTGCCAACTTTGAATTGCGGCGAGCGGGAGCGGATGGACTGCTGCTCGGCACAGATGCGGCGATTGCACCCAGTTCCGTGGTCGTTCTGGGCAAATCGGCAATCCTCACGTTCCCAACCTTTGTCGAGGACACGTATCGCCTGACTGTGA
>JAYVNW010000812.1:0-1741 GCA_043758225.1 Candidatus Kuenenia sp.
AGAAATGAGATAATTCACATACTGGAATTGGCATTGCATTCAACAAGGCGGATTTTAGTATTGCGGCAGGGTGGCCGGGGTTGGATTGCAGCGAAACCCCGGTGTTCTGCAAGGGCCACATCGAACCCTCCGGGGCTTCCTTCGCTCCGCTGCGTCCAGCCCTGGCCACGCCCGCGTCGCGGGTTTTCTCTGGAGGCAGGAGCCTCCAAAGCAGTGCGTTCGAGAACTGGAGCCCTGGAACGAGATATGGCAGACTCAACGCGACTGTTCACAAATCGCGAGGTACTGACTGAGGGCCGGTTCGAAGCTGGAGTAGTGATCTCCCGCGTATAAAACGGTCAGCTTGCCGTATCCCGCACCGAACGCGACCGATCCGTGTCGGTGATCACTCGTTCCAGTTCCGCGATTGACGTGACTTTGTCAAGGACTTTGCGTCGCGTCGAATTTTCCAGACTGACCATGGCACCACTGATTGCGACCTGGCGAATTCGATAGGAAGGTTCACCTTCATGAATCGCATCCTGCAACGCATCAGTCAGTTCCATGATTTCAAAAACAGCCGTACGTCCGGAATACCCGGTGCGGAAATTCATATCCGTCTGGATACCTTTAGCAATCGGAACAGACTCCGAACCTTTGACGTTGAGTAATCGACGAGCGGTATCATCCGCCTCAATAATTTCACGAGACGTCTCGCAAACCTTTCGAACAAGCCGTTGCGAAATCACACCGCAGAGACAATCGGCAATCGCTGAGGATGAGATTCCGAAGCCTCGCAAAACATCCACAGCTCCCGCCGTGTTGTTAGCGTGCAACGTTGAAAGTACGAGCACACCGGATGTCGCAGCGCGGCAGGCAATTTGAGCCGTCTCCGCATCCCGAATTTCACCAATCATCAGGATATCCGGATCCTGTCGCAGTGTGCCGCGCAGTGCCGTTACAAATGTCAGTCCGGTCTTGTTGTCGATCTGAATCTGATTTGCGCCCGCGATGCGTCGCTCGACAGGATCTTCAATTGTTACAACGCTCTTTTCAGTGCTGTTCAGCTCACTCAGCATGCTGTAGACAGTCGTGCTTTTGCCTGAACCTACAGGTCCGACAACCAGCATCAGCCCGTACGGCGCGCCAAGCAATCTTCTGACAGCGGCAAACTGGTCATCATAAAAGCCCAGCTGCGATAACGAACTCAGCTTTTCGGAATCCGGCATCAATCTCAATACCAGGCGTTCGCCTTTGACCGTTAAGGAGCTGCCCACTCGTATATCGCGCGGCAAGCCAGGAAATGCATCGGCGGGAATTGCGCCGTCTCTTGGCAGACGTCGTTCAGTAATATCCATTCCCGCCATCACGCGAATTCGCGATACCAGCATCGCCGCTTTGTCAGCGGGAATTGGCAAGATGTCCTGCAGCACTCCATCGACTCGGAAGCGGATTCGCGTACCGAGATTTGTCGGATCCAGATGAATATCGGTTGCACCATGAGCGAAAGCACGTTGCAGCAACACGTTTGCGACCGACGCGGGTTCGACGACGCTAAGCAGCTCCTCCAATTCGGCCACAAGCGCCATATTTCGAGACAGCGTCGCCGCAGTGCGATGCGAATGACCAGCTGCTGCTGCCTTGGGGTTTCCTGTAACGTTGGACGGGACATCGCCATTCACTGTGCATTCTCCAATAATTGCGAGCTATTCTGATTTTACGTCGGCGCTGGATTTTTGCGAGTCTGGCGAAGCCTTATTGA
>JAYVNW010000813.1:0-2383 GCA_043758225.1 Candidatus Kuenenia sp.
AAAATCCGCCCTACTAGTTGAAGCAGTTGTTGGGATGTGGAATCCAGATGCATGGCCCCTTTGTCGTGTGCAACGGCAATCACACCGCGAAGCCGGCTGTTGATCAGGACCGGCATCATTTCGTATGCAGCAGCTTGCATTTGCCGCAGCATGCTGGAAAGAATGCGACTACATGATTCAGAATGTTCATTCTTACCGCTGTAAACTGCGACTCCTCGTGGCAACGCATCCTCGGCTTGCTCGTTGAGCAACGAAAGTGAAATCTGCTGCAGGCCAGGTGCAAGGGATAGTGTCTCCATCCGAGACCATTCACTATACATCGACAAATGGGGGCCGTTTTTGAGGTTCACCAGATACAAATGCACGTGATCAAGATCACACTCTTCGCCAATAGTTGCGAGCATCTTTGCAGCAACAGTCCTGTGCCGGCCGCGACTGAGCCGAATCATACGATCCGAAAGACGCGACGTGTATCGGATCAGCGAATCGCGACTGGTGTCGGGCATTGACAATGTTCAGGACCCCTGAAATTGCTGATATCGATGTGCAAATGACGAAAACCGAGTCGTTGTTCTCAGTCGCCTCTGAATCGCAGCAACAGATAAAGAATCTGGCGAAACAATTGAGCGATCGACCCAAAAATCATCAGCGCTCCCGCCACATGTGCAGTCGTCGGCAGATGGTGCATGATCAGTGATGTTTCGTAGAGGATGTAACCGCACATCAGCGCCACGATTCCACCAGAGATCAGCGTACCTGTCTGGAAACCACCAAACAAACCAAGTGCGGAAAGTATGCCGACACCCAGGATCGCAATCCCGCCGACAAACAGAAAGTTTCTAAGGAACGAAAAGTCGGCCTTCGAAATCACAACAAAGAGCGTCAGTCCACCAGTGATCAGTAACGTCAGAAATGCGGCTTGTCCGATCAGGTCGGCGTTAATGCGATTGGCAATCCAGATAGCCGGTACGGTGAATATTGATTCGGCGACTGTGAAAAGGCCGAGTCCAAGATACTGGATGGCCGGCCGGGCTCCACTAAATGCAAGAGTCTGAGCAATCCATGTGACTGCCATGAAGCCGATCAATGCGATCCACCAGGTTCGGCGACCGAAGAGGCTGATGATGGAATCTGCCACCGATGTATTGAAGTACAGGAATTCGAGCCCGATCAGTAGAAGTATCGCACCGAACACGTGCAAATACACTTTTCGAAGAAATCCAAGACGTTCGCTAAGTGCCGCATCGACGGCGAACATGTCCTGACTGACAGCGTATGGATTCGAGTCCTGATACATTTTTGTCTCGGGCCTTCTAAGTGGGGACAAAGTCAAGCTGGATATTGGCAATTCTATTCGACGCTGTCCAATTTACCAAATGGAGAGCGTGTGTTTGCCAACACTGGTGAGTGCATTTGTTAGTCGTTTGGAAATTTAGGAGAATGTCAGCAGCGGCGTGATGGCATCGCAGTCAATTGAGGTTTCCTATCAGTCATTTTTTCCCCTACAACCATCGCTCTGATTACAACTCGTACACAAAACACCGTCAGGCCAATTGCAGAACGATATCTCCGGCAATGATGTTGCTAGTCTCGTTTTTGTTTGTAGGGTTAACCCACGGAAAACTGGTTGAATGGCATCTCGGCACTGCCGGGTGGTCAGTTAAAAAGTAAGCCGACGTGGAGGAAGTCCGATCAAGGGCGTTCCCTTGCGTTGGTTTTTTTTCGTTTCTGGACTACGCCGTTGCCCCACGAAGACGTTGGATTCAGACGCAAACGGAAGGAGGCTGACTTCCATTATCCATTGATATTCTTTCGTCTTTGTTCAGCTTCCCACCTCTAGATCAGGAATCTTCATGATGCCCGCTGATGTTCTAGTCGTTCTGGATTTTTATGACGCCGACCAAACCCAACGCAATGCGTTCGCTGCTCAGATGTTTTCAGCAGGTTGGAATCATCACCCAATGATGCCCAATACGTTCTACAAGTCGTTCCTCAGTCCGCAATCCGATGAAGAACTTACAACGTGTTCCGAATCTGAAATCGCCAATGTTGCAATGCAAGTCGCTCTGCGTCCGTGGGAGGCGACTTGCATTATCGGTGAACCGGGCTTTTTTTGCACTCCAGCGACGGCTTGATTCCCTCATTGGCGTCATCTCGTTAATTCACGGCCAAATCGTTCAAGCGTGCATGTTCCAAGCCTGCGGCCCTCACGCTGCGACTACAATACCCACTGCATGTGGGTCACGCTTCTTCACGAACTGAGCCAGAAGATATTCCTCAACCCACTCAAGCCGAGATAGAAGCAAACGGCCATCCTTCATGCACTTGAGCCGCCAAATGCCGCTCACCAAATTTATCGTCGTGATTGACAATTGCGAGTCGA
>JAYVNW010000814.1:0-2147 GCA_043758225.1 Candidatus Kuenenia sp.
CGCAATAAAAATCACCGAATCGAGTTGCCGGTCACTCGAACGGCAAATGGTGTGAGCGTCACCGTTCCGGGACTTGATATTCACACAATGGTGGTTGTCGAATTGGAGCATTGAGATCGCATTGCAGTTCCTGATTGTGATCGCCACTTCGGCTCAGTAAGATGATTGACTAACTTTCTTCCTTCTCCCATGACTCACGGAGCATTCGATGTCTCTACAAACTCGACGCAGCTTTCTCAAAACAACATCCATGATCGCAGCTGGAGCCGCGTGCGGTGCGTTGCCGCGATTGGCATATGCCGCCGAACCGACTGGACCGAAACTCGGGATACAGCTTTACTCGTTACGTGCCTACAAGCTTGACGAAGCATTGAAGCATGCCAGCGACCTGGGCTTTGAACAGGTGGAGTTCTACGGCGGAATGCTGGCCACAAACGCGACTGACGAAGTGATTGCAGCGACAAAGAAGAAAGTCGCCGATCTTGGAATGTCTGTTTCCGGGCATGGCGTGAACCGGTTGACGAAAGATGCCGCGGAGAATCGAAAGATCTTTGAATTCGCAAAGAAGCTCGGCACACCATGCATTACCGCAGACCCGGACCTGGATTCATTCGACAGCCTGAATGAACTGGTGAAGGAATTCGACATCCGCATCGCGATTCACAATCATGGTCCGGGACATCGTTACAACAAGGCGATCGATGTGTTGCGTGTCATCGAAGGACGCGACGAGCGAATCGGAGCCTGTGCCGATCTGGGACATTACATTCGCTCCGGACAGAATGCTCCGGAAGTCATTCGCTTACTCAAGGGTAGGTTGTATGGAATTCACCTGAAGGACTTCGCCGAAATGAAGGACAAGACGAAAGGCGTGATCCTTGGCAAGGGACATCTGAACGTCGGAGAAGTCTTCAGCGAGCTGCAGTTGGCTGGATTCCCGGCGAATGGCGCTTTGTCGCTGGAATACGAAGAGAACGAAAAGAATCCACTGGCGGACATTCGCGAGTGCTTTGCCGTCGCAAAGGCGGCTATGAACGCGGCAACAAAAACGAATTGACCAGAGACAGCACTCGACAGAGTAACACGGTCTGAATAGGCCGTATTAATCTTCTTCCAGCAGCTCAGACGCTTGAATTATCTCCACACGCCGTTGGCTCAAGTGAAGAGTGCAAGCCATACAAACAAAGATCGGGGACTAGCAGTAATTTGCCAGTCCCCGACTTCGCAAAATGCCATCGCATTTACGAAACCGCAGCCGGAGTAAATTGAGGCACCTACTTCACGCAGCAGGCGCGGCCCGCACAGCATGAACCTGATGCACAGCAAGCCGTGTTGCAAGCGCACGGACCACCGACGTCGCCGGCACAGCCGAGTTCACGGCAAACCCAGTTTTCGCATTTGCCTGAGATTATGAGCGCATGGATCATTGGGAAACTGCTGCTCCGGTCGAGGTTCCACACTGGCGATTGAAATGGAAATGCGCCCGAGAGTGTTGAAATCTGTCAGCCACGGTTTCTGATATTTTACTAATGATTTGCCTCGCTGGCATCAATTGTGTAGAAGCGTATCAGGAACTTGAAGAATCGTCCGATGAATATGGCGAGCGGCAGGGCGTCAGCCCTCCGAGCGCGGAAATAATTTTCCACGGAGGGCTGACGCCAGCCGCTCACCTCGTTTTGTTCGCCGCATACTTCACTGCTTTTCGTGAAATCCCGCCTCCAATGACAAAACCAAATCACACCACTCCAGTTTCTACAACGGGCCGTAACGCAACCCTGATCGCAGCACTTCTTGGCTGGATGTTTGACGGTTTTGAGATGGGCCTGTTTCCGCTTATCGGCAAGCCGGCTTTGACTGATCTATTGAAAGGGACAGACCAGGCGGGCTCAGAATCAGACTGGTTCGGCGTGATCATCGCGGTGTTTTTGGTCGGTGCTGCCAGCGGAGGCGTGTTGTTCGGCTGGCTGGGCGACAAGATTGGTCGTGTTCGAGCCATGTCGCTGAGCATTGTCACGTACGCTATTTTCACGGGTCTCTGCGGATTTGCCACGGAAGCATGGCATATCGCGGTGCTCCGATTTATTGCGTCCCTTGGCATGGGTGGTGAATGGTCGCTCGGCGTTGCGCTCGTGAATGAAATTTGGCCG
>JAYVNW010000815.1:0-4934 GCA_043758225.1 Candidatus Kuenenia sp.
ACGGTTATTTTTAACTTGAATCCGTTGATGCGATTCGACGGTTACTACATGATGAGCGACTTTCTGGAGATTCCAAATCTCCGGCAGAAGTCTGAGAAACTCCTGAAGGAAGCGTTTTCATGGTACTGTCTGGGGATTGAATCCAAGCCTGATCCTTTCATGCCGGAAACCGGACGTGCATGGTTTGTTACTTATGCGATTGCAGCGTGGCTGTATCGCTGGGTGATTCTGGTTTCGATCAGTATGTTTCTTTATACCGTGCTTAAGCCTTATGATCTGCAAAGCATCGGTATTTCGGTCATGATTTTTTCTATGGCCGGAATCGTATTTAGTATGTTCCGCAGTATCTATCAGATTGTCGCCACACCTCGGATGGAACCCATGAGCAAAACTAAGATTGCCATTTCATCGCTGCTCTTCGGTGGCGTTGTTTATGTCGCCTTCACGACGCCGATTCCGTGGTACCACGAAGCAGCTTGTCTGCTTGAACCACAAAATGTCGTCATGGTGCCAGCCCCGGTCAACGGCGTGGTCATGAGTCCTGACGAATATCATGAACAGTACAACCAATTGTTGCGATTCCAGGAGGGGGCTCGAAAATCCGCTGTGGAGAGAACTGTCCCTGGAAAACCAAGCGAGTTAATGATCGATCCGTCAAAACTCGATCTGCTGAAAGGCATGCCAACCCCTGACGAGTACACTCGAATTCGACGTAACGGGGAAACCGTGAATTCAGGCGACGTGATCGTCATTCTGGAAAGTCCTGACGATATGCGTCGGCATGATGAACTGCTGCAACATGTTCGCAATTGGGTTTTTCGAACGGAAGACATTCGCGAATACAACACGATCGAAGATGCCGCCGGTGAAGGCGTTGCAATTGCTGAGGCCCTGGAATTGGAACAACAGATTCAAAAAACTGTTCGACTGAATCTGCAGCGTGTCGTGCGAGCAACGTCCAGCGGAACTCTTATCGCTGCCAAGCGAGTGCCCGAACCACCTCGCAATGAAGTCGATACAATGAAGCTCGGACGCTGGACGGGCACGCCACTCGATCCTGAAAACGCCGGATGTCTGATGGAGGCAGGTCAGGAAATTGCAAGCATCGCGCCGTCGGAAAAACTTCATGTCGTGATGTATATTGATCAAGGCGATCGCGATGATCTTCAGGACGAAATGCCGCTGGAAATCAAGCTGGATCATCTGGCGGATATAACATTCCTGACTCGAGTACACTTGATTTCTCCCAAGGGCGAAGTCATGGCTCCAGAATCATTGACGACTCGTTTTCACGGGCCGTTAGCAACAAAGGCAAATCAGCAGGGGCAGGAACAACTCGCGAGCACAGCGTATCGGGCAATTGCCGAATTGCATTTCGCTGAAGGTGAAAATCAACAGGAAGCCTACCTGCTAAAGCCAGGAATGAGGGGAAATGGGCGATTTATAATATCGAATCGCACGGCGGCCCATTGGTTGTGGCGTTACGTCTGCGAAACCTTCCGTTTCCGCGTTTAGTCTGACAGCTTCCGGATTGCAGAAAACTGCAGGGAAAGCGCGGTTCTAAAGATCCGAGAATACACGTCGGCGTTCTGTTCAGGTATCCTGCCCGCCTTCAATGTGGCCTGCGGATGTGTCGGATGGCATGGCATCGCGACGCCTGGGCTTAAGTCTTTACAGCGACCACGCTTGCTTTGTGGCTGGATTCTATGGAAAACCGTCGCCTTTTTACCTTTCTGATGACGTCGCTGCTGTTCATGATTCTCTGGAGTCAGTACATCGGGCCGAAGTTCTTTCCTCAGGAAAAGAAAAAACCAAAGGCTGCTGAGGCTCAGGCAGTGAATGTTGTAGCCGATCCGCAAAAGGATGTGCAAGCAGAAGCGGTGGCTTCGGACACACCCGCTGATCCCAACGCACCTGCCACTCCGGCCGTTGAAATCAAGATCCCGGATTATCTGAGCGAAGCATTTACGCTGGGTTCTGTCGATCCGGCCAGTGGCTACGCGTTGGCTGTTGATTTGACATCTGCCGGTGCCGCGATTGAAAGTGTAACACTCACGTCACCACAGTTTCGCGATCTGAAAGACGAAACGCAACAGGCCCGAATCGTAGGAAACAATCCAACGCCGGACCGAACGTTTTCTACCGCATTTGCAGTCATCGATCAGCAATTGCAAAAAACAGGCCAGACACTTGAAACCGTTCATTGGAAGCTGACTGCTAAAGAGCAGAACGAAAAAGGTTCGTCTGCGACTTTCGAATACGAGGCTCCCGATCAATCATTGATTGTTCGCAAAACATATACATTGCCGCGCCTTGCTCTCACAGGGGAAGAACTCGAAAAAGCATGGCGCGAAAATGCATCGTTTTATACGCTGCAGGTCGCGATCGAAATGACAAATTTGTCCGACAAGCCAAAGACCGTCGAATATGAAATTCAGGGACCAGTCGGGGTCTTACTTGAGAACCAGGAACATACATCCAAATATCAGGACATTCATATTGAATTTATGGATGGCACAAAAGGCGTTACAACTGCCGCAGGCGCTGTCAAGAAATTCGCTGACACCATCGAAGAGGAAGAAGAACATCCTCTGTCACAAAAAGAACTGTTCGATCGTCTGCGTGAAGACAAAGAATGGACTTCGCCGTTTCGATACGCCGGCGTCGATGTTCAGTTCTTCGCCGCATTGATCGCTCCGCTGGATGATCGTCCCGAGGAAGTTCGAACAGAAGTTTCAACCAGATGGATTGAACGCACGTTTCCTGTTCTGATCACGCCAGATCCCGTTGAGCCGCGAATGTCCGATGTCAGTGTGCGTATGGCATCCAACCCTGTGACATTGAAAGCGAAGGGTGAGGGGGATTCGGTTACCCACAAGTTCGCATTCTTCGCAGGCCCGAAACGTCGTGAACTGCTGGACCCGGCTCCGATGGAAGCCAGCAAAGTATTGAATTATGGCATGTTTGGATTTGTCGCTCGCGGCATGCACTTCCTGCTGGACACATTTTACAGTTGGGGAATGCCTTATTTTCTGGCCATCATATCGCTGACCGTTTTGGTTCGCGGCTGCATGTTTCCAATCTCGCGCAAGCAGGCCATCAGTGCCGCACGAATGAAAGAACTGCAACCGAAGCTGACGGAGCTGAAGGAAAAATTCGGCGACGATCGCGAGAAACTTGCGAAAGCACAAATGGAACTTTGGCGGAAGCACAAAATCAATCCAGTCGGTGGCTGCCTTCCGTTGTTCCTTCAAATGCCAATCTTTATCGGCCTGTACACAGCGCTGAATTCGGCTGTGGATCTCCGGCTGCAGAAGTTGCTGTGGATCGAAAACCTTGCAGCACCTGATGCCTTGTTCCGTATGCCATTCAGCTTGCCGTACCTCGGATTCGACTTCAGCATATTGCCGATGTGCACGGTCGGACTGTTTCTTACGCAACAGAAAATGTTCATGCCGCCTGCAGTTGATGAACAGCAGGAAGCTCAATACAAAATGATGAATATGATGACGCTGTTCATGGGAGCGATGTTCTGGCATCAGCCGGCCGGGCTTTGTATCTACTTCATCGCGTCAAGTCTGTGGAGTATCGCAGAGCGCAAATTGCTGGGGACTGGTTCCATGACGCCAAAGTCCGGAGCTTCTGTTGAAGTGATAGAGCCTGACAACAATTCGAAGTCGTCATCGAAAGCAAAAGCCCGGCCAGCTGCTCCGGCAGAAATCCAGAAGCCTGCGGGCTTTATGCAAAAGCTGCTGGATGCCGCTCAGAACGCTCGCGAACAAGCTGAACAACAGCGAGAAAAGGATACTCGCAAAGGCAAGAAACGCTGATATGCAATCGGAATCCATTACTCTTCGCAGCGGTCGCCTTTCAGCAACTGTCGACTCAAAAAACCTGAAACTCCTGGTCACTGCTGACGAAGCTCCGCAGTTGATTTCGGAACAGTGCCGAAACTCGCTACTACAGCCATTGGGTTTACCGGAACTGTCCCGTTGCGTCGTGCCGGGTGATTCAGTTGCCATTGTGATTGATCCGGAGACACCTGACTCAATCGACCTGCTTGTTGTTGTGTGTGAACAACTGCAGTCGGTCCCTGACGAAGGAATTACGCTTTCACTGATGCTGCCGCCAGATCCAGCAAACACAAGCTGGAGCAGCCTCGTCCAACGCTTGCCGTTGCATCTGCAGCAGCAACTGACAGTGCACGTCCACGATCCGGCTGAAACATCTCAACTCAGTTATGTAGCCAGCTCATCCGGTGGTGAACGCATTTACGTCAATCGCCGAATTTCCGATGCGGATCTGTTGATCACAATCGGCGTGATTTGCTTCGACAGTTTGCTGGGATACCACGGAACGACCAGCAGCGTCTTCCCATCGTTTTCCGACAACGACGCAATCCTGCAGGCACGAGCTCAAGGACATCCGGAACTTACACCGGACGACGAGCGGCCCTATCGCCAACTGGTTGATGAAGTTGGCTGGCTTCTGGGCACTCAGTTTGCAGTCCAGGTCGTCCCGGGTGCAGGCGAAACTCCGCTCGCGATTCTGGCGGGACTTCCGGAAGAGGTCATGTCGGCTGGTAAGGAACTCGTCGATCGAGTCTGGCGTGTGAAGTTCATAAAAGAAGCTGAAGCTGTTCTGTTATCAGTTCCGGCGAGCGGATTGTCCGGATGGAAGCAATTCGGCACCGCCATTGAGCAAGCAGCAAGGATTGTTGAACCGGATGGTCGAATCATTGTAATTGCCGACTTGCCTGTCCCCGAAGGCCCCGCAGCCACCATGCTGCGCCGCTGCCTGGAACCCGGCGAGCTGCTAAAACCATTGCGACGCGAACCTACAGAGGACGCAGTGGAAATCGTGAAACTGATCAACACGCTCAGCCATGCAAGGGTTTACTTATACAGCCCAATCCCTGCTGACATCGTAGAAGA
>JAYVNW010000816.1:0-1772 GCA_043758225.1 Candidatus Kuenenia sp.
TGAGCAACAGACTTTTGTCACCGCTGTCGGCCATAATCGCACCGTCGTCGACATGCCAGTTTGTGACCGTCGGCACATCCCACCCAAACAGTGTGCGTCCATCAAACAAGCTGATCCAACCGGCCTGAAGTTCTTCTGCAGTCAGCGGCGGGGCGACGAATTCCAATGCACCGGCAGCAGTCTCATTCGCAGGCTCGATTGTTGACTGAGTTGCTTGTGTCACCTGTTGCGAGGGCGCTGGTATTGGTGCTGTTTCTTTTTCGCATCCAGCGATAAGCAGCAACACAGAAATAAACGCCAGAACTTGTGGATGCTGCTGCATGATCGTCTTTCGCAGTAGATGTGATTGGAAGCCGTCGCGAAGTGGATGTAACACAACGTCAGCATTGTCAGTGCGACGATTGTACGGGAAGCAGTGTGCGTTTCGAGGAACGCGTCACGCTGTCTCAGAAGCTGCATTGTCCTGTTCATGGGGAGCTTCTTGTGAGGCAAGGTCGTCTGACTGAGCACCGTTCTCGCTGTGTGGCTCAATGCTTTTCAGGAATTCCTCAATCTCAGCGCTGATCTTTGCCATGCGAGTTGTATCGGGGGCTGAATTTGGGCTGGTGACGGCGGCGTACGCTTCAAGGCGATCGATCGTAAACGCCAGGAGCGCCAGCAGTCTCGGAAGATCGCGTTCGACAGTCTGAGTCAACTGAGCCGCGCGGCCTCTGTATTCTTCGCCTTCGTGAGTTGCTTCGCTAAACCAACGTTTGACGTTTGGGACCTGCTTCTGAGCGAACTCAACATCGTTCTTACACTTTTCCAGATGCTTAACTTCTTCTATGCACGACGGACGAAAGTCGCCCATCTTCCTCATGCGACACTGATGCAATCGTACGCGAGCTTCCGCGACCTCGCGCATGCAGTTTTCGAATTCATGCTTCCAGAAGCTCGGCCTATCACGTTCCAGCCAAAACAGGATTTGCCGCAGCTGCGAATCCATCATCGTGAGACACAAGCGTGCTTCCTCCTGAAACTTCGCAACGGCAGCCGCGAACAGATGTATGGCATCAACCGAGCTGACGTTTGCGGAATTGGACATAGGAGCACCTTGCCGGAATCGAGCAGGATTTAGGTTTGGCAACTCAACTTTATTGCCGGGAGTGCAGCCGAATCATCGCAACTCGCACGTCGTCGAGTGTACCAACAATAACAAACGTGCGAAACGAATAATCATCGGCGGCGATACCATTCGTTTCGCGAATTCGGAAGACACAATTCCATTTCACAACTTGCTCAGGTTCGAAGTTCCAGCGTCCGTAGCCAGCGTTTTCAAACCCTTTCGATGGCTGGTCGGGCGAATAAATCCCCATGGCGAAATCACCATTCTCCGTCGATAAAGCAACTGGGTACTTTTGTTCGCCCGGACCATCCGACAACGGTTCGAACTGACTTGTGGCCGGATTGAATGTGACAAAGTGATTAAATTCCGCAGGCATATAACCCGTCAGCGCTTCGAACTGAGCGTACTTATGCGACTCACCGACGGGCACGCCAAATGTGACGTCGTATTGAATCACGTTGGGCAGATCGCGATAACCAATCGTGACTCGTTTCGTCAGCAGATGATTCGAGAGGGTGGTCGTATTTTTCGCTGGATGACCGTCTGACAAATCACCGGGCCGCAGCCAGAAGGCCATCTGATTGGTTGTCTGCAGTTGGTTGCCTTGTGCGATGTAGTGGAGCAGCCGACTTGTTGATTGCTCACCCGCTCCATCATGCCGCGAGCC